>NZ_JAAGPH010000201.1:0-10651 GCF_017104705.1 Burkholderia sp. Se-20373
CGCGTTCCTGCCGACGCCCGTGCCGCGCGACACGCTCGAGGCGATCCTCGAAGCCGCGAGCCGCGCGCCGTCGGGCACCAACATCCAGCCGTGGCGCGTGTACGTCGCGACGGGCGCCACGCGCGATGCGCTCGCCGCCGCGCTCACCGCGGCCCACGACGATCCCGCGCGCGACGAGAAATACGTCGCCGAGTACGACTACTACCCGCGCGAGTGGGTGTCGCCGTATATCGACCGGCGCCGCAAGGTCGGCTGGGACCTGTACGGGCTGTTGAACATCGGCCGCGACGAGAAGGCGCGCATGCATGCGCAGCACGCCCGCAACTTCCGCTTCTTCGATGCGCCGGTCGCGCTGTTCTTCACGCTCGATCGCGTAATGACCTACGGTGCATGGCTCGACTGCGGGATGTTCCTGCAGGGCGTGATGACGGCCGCGCGCGCACGCGGGCTCGATACCTGCCCGCAGGCCGCGTTCGTGCCGTTTCACCGGATCATTACCGAACACCTCGGCATTCCCGCCAACGAGCAGCTCGTCTGCGGGATGTCGCTCGGCCATGCGGACCCCGACGCGATCGAGAACCGCCTCGTCACCGAGCGCGCGCCCGTCGCCGAGTTCACGCGCTTTTTCGCTTGAAAACGCATGACGCGGCCTTACCTTTCGAACAGGAACGCATCGTGCGGCGAACCTGCGGCGACGCGTCCCGTCACATCGCGACCGAAATCGATCGGGCGTAAGATGTGCGTCCGTTCCCCGCTATTCCGCGTTTCCGGAGACGTTTCATGCTGAAACACGGCCTGGCCGTCCTGCTCGCGAGCGTTGCGCTCGCCGCCCATGCGCAGAGCCCCGCACCGGCCTCCGTCGCGTGGGAGATCCAGGTGGTACGCGACGGTCAGACCATCGACACGTTCCAGCAGCGCACCACCGTGGGTCAGACCCGTACCGATACCCATCGCTATCCGTCCGCCGTGCCGGTCGGCTGCGGCAATGCCGCGCGCGTCGTGCCGACCGAGCGTTCGCGCACGGTGACGGTCGCGCCGCTCACCGTCGATGCCGACGCGAACACGGTGTCGCTCGCGCTCGACGTGCAGGAAACGATCGACGACGAAGGCGCGAAGCCGGCCGATCCGTGCGTGCCCGCGTCGCCGCGGCAAATCGTCGCGAGCCACCCCGGCCTGACGGTCGGCGCCGATGCGTGGACCGACTGGACGCTCGTCGAGCAACATCCGCACCTCGTGTACCGCGTGCGTGCGCACGTCGCAAAGGATTGAGCGTCATGTCCGCCGACGCCCTGTCCCTGCCGTTCGCCGAACCGCACGCCGCACCCGACGAAATCACCGCGGTGAGCTGGAACCTGCACAAGGGCCGCTCGCCGCTCGGCTTCACCGCGTGGAACGCGATGCGCAACTGGATGCAGTCGACGCACGCCGACGTGTATTTCCTGCAGGAAGCGATGGCGCGCCGCATGCCGCGCCCCGTGCTCGCGCCCGGCTTCGGCGCACCGATGGACGACGCGGTCGACGACATCTGGCACTGCCAGGCCACCGAGATCGCGCATGCGCTCGACTGGCAGATCGCGCTCGGGCCGAACGTGTTCAAGCCGTCGTGGCGGCACGGCAATGCAATCCTGTCACCGCATCCGCTCGACCTCGGCGGCCGCTGGGACATCTCCGCGCACCGTTTCGAGCGGCGCGGGTTGCTGGTCGCGCGCGCGACGCTCGCGGGCGCCCGCCCGGTCACGCTGCTGTGCGCGCACCTCGCGCTCACGCGCGCCGCGCGGCTGCGCCAGATGCACTGGATCGCGCACTGGATCGTGCGCAACGCAGGCGACGGCCCGCTGATGCTCGCCGGCGACTTCAACGACTGGCGCAACGATTCGGTCGCGCTGTTCGGCGAGATCGGGCTGTCCGAGGTCGCGACGCTGCTCGGCGAATCGGGCCGCACGTTCCCCGCGTTCTCGCCGGCGCTCGCGCTCGACAAGATGTTCGTGCGCGGGCTGACGCCGCTCGAATGGCGCGCGCCGTCCGGCGAAGCCGCGTGGCTGTCGGACCACCTGCCGTACATCGCGCGCCTGCGCCTCGATCCGCAATAACGCGCCCGACCTCGGCCCGCTCACAGCCGGATTGCGCGACGCGCGCTACATTAACGCCTTGCCCATTCCGCTCCGCCCCGCCGCCGGGCCGCGCCGCCATGACCTACCTGCCGATTCTGCTGCAAATCGCCGTCGTCTATCTCGTCGCGGCGATCACGCCCGGCCCGAATTTCTTCATGATTTCGCAACTGTCGCTCGCGGGCCGGCGCAGCCTCGGTGCCGCGTCGGCGCTCGGCGTCGGCACCGCGTCGATCGCCTGGGCAACGCTCGCGATGCTCGGCCTCGCGGCCGTGCTGCACCAGGTCGAATGGCTGTACGAGGCGATCCGGATCGGCGGCGCCGTGTACCTCGTGTATTTCGGCTTCAAGCTGCTGCGCGCGGGTGTGCGCCGCGATACGGCACCGGCCGACGCACCCGACGAACGCGCGCCGCTGGCCGCGCCGCACGCGCGCGACTACCTGCGCGCGTATCGCAGCGGCCTGTTCACCTGCCTGACGAACCCCAAATCGTGCGCGTTCTGGACCAGCGTGTTCGCGGCGATGCTGCCCGCGCACGTGCCGCTGTGGTTCAACGGCGCGGTGCTGGTGACGATCGGCGTGCTGTCGGCCGGCTGGTATTCGTGCGTCGCATACCTGTTCGCGAGCCCGCGCGCGCAGCGCGGCTACCGGCGCGTGCGGCGCCCGCTCGACGCGCTGTGCGGCGTGGCGCTCGTCGGCCTCGGCGCGAAACTCGCGGCCGAGCGCTGAAAAACTGAAAGGCGATTGAAATAATTCGTTGCGCCAAATCCGCGCGGCCGCGGGGGTCAAGCCCGCGATCCGCGTCAACAGGGTAAAATAACGAGTTCCTCAATCGTCTGTCATCGAGAAGGCGCGTGTCCGACGCGCCGGCCGGCCGATCCGTGATCGGGCCGTCGCACTCGGTTTTTTTGCCCGTTTTTGGGCCCGTTACTCGCGTTCGCTACGCGCGTCCGTTTTCAAAGCCATGAGCAAATACGACACCGCCACCGTCCAATCCGTCCATCACTGGACCGACACGCTGTTCAGCTTCACCTGCACCCGTGAGGCGAGCCTGCGCTTCAACAACGGCGAATTCACGATGGTCGGCCTCGAGGTCGACGGCAAGCCCCTCGCGCGCGCCTACTCGATCGTCAGCCCGAACTACGAAGAGCATCTCGAATTCTTCAGCATCAAGGTGCAGAACGGCCCGCTGACGTCGCGCCTGCAGCACCTGAAGGTGGGCGACACGGTGCTGATCGGCAAGAAGCCGACGGGCACGCTGGTCGCCGACAACCTGCTGCCGGGCAAGACGCTGTGGATGCTGTCGACGGGCACGGGCCTCGCGCCGTTCATGTCGATCATCCGCGACCCGGACATCTACGACCGCTTCGACAAGGTGATCCTGACGCACACGTGCCGCCTGAAGGGCGAGCTCGCGTACATGGACTACATCAAGCACGACCTGCCGGGCCACGAGTACCTGGGCGACATCATCAAGGAAAAGCTCGTCTACTACCCGACGGTCACGCGCGAAGCGTTCGACAACGAAGGCCGGATCACCGACCTGATCGCGACGGGCAAGCTGTTCACGGATCTCGACGTCCCGCCGTTCTCGCCGGAAAACGACCGCGTGATGCTGTGCGGCAGCACCGCGATGCTGAAGGACACGACCGAGCTGCTGAAGCAGGCCGGCCTCGTCGAAGGCAAGAACAGCGCGCCGGGCCACTACGTGATCGAGCGCGCGTTTGTCGACTGATCGATCCCCAAATTTTGCGCGTCATCAAGAACCGGAGCGAAAGCTCCGGTTTTTTTTCGTCCCTACTTGGCGAATTCGTAACAAATTGGGATCATCTCATCTCAAATAGTTACATTTGGATACGTCATCGTCCGGTGCTCGGGTGTCAGTGTTTTTCCTACAACACCTTCATTCCGATTATTCACATTTACCCTTAAATGTCCGCCTGACATGACCTTTTCAGAAATTTTGAGATATTATTCGCCGCGCGTGGTTGCCGTTCGGATGAGAGTGGAAGGGTCGGATGCAAGTGTTACAAGACGTAACTTTTGTTACCTCGGCAGGGGGCGATTCTCTGGCGGCGACCGTCATCGAAACGGCAGCCGATCCACGCAGCCAGCCGGTGTCTGAACCGCTTTCTGACAGCAGGGAGAGTCATGGATACGTCGCTTAACGCGCCTTTGGGCGCCCACGCCCCGTTCCCGTCGCAACAGCGCGTGCCGGGCTGCGTCGCGACTCCGCCCATTGCCGACGCCGCGCCGAAACGTGGCGCCTCCGCCGCGCGGATCGCAGCGCTGTCTGCCCAGTTGCTCGCCGCCGACGAAGCGGCCCGCCGCCACCTGGCCGGCGAGCTGCACGACGGGCTCGGCGCCGAACTCACCGCTGCGCGTTTCGCGCTCGCAAACGTTCAAACGTGGCTGCCGGCCGATGCGCCGGACGGTTGCCTGCGCGCGCTGGAACTGGCGCAGCAGGCGCTCGACGCCGCGACCGACGCGAATCGCCGGCTGATCGACGAGCGCGACACGCCGGCGCTCGACGCGGGCCTGGTCGGCGCGCTGTCGTCGTGGGCCGACACCCATGCGGCACGCACCGGCCTGCGCACCAGCTTCGTCTGTGCGGCCGACGCGCGCCTGACGCAGATCGCGGGCGCCAGCGCGCTCGCGGTGTTCCGCGTCGCGCAGGAAGCGTTGTCGAACGTCGCGAAACACGCACGCGCGACGTCGGTCGACGTGCGCATCGCCGCCGACGGCACGCACCTGTCACTGATTGTCGCCGACGATGGGACCGGTTTCTCCCGAAGCCGCCGCACCGGCTACGGTCTGGCCGGCATGCGCGCCCGCTGCGAGGCGTTCGGCGGCAGCTTCGAGACGGCCACGCCGGCAACCGGCCACGGCACGCGCGTCACCGCGCGCTTCGCTTGGGATTCGCTGCTCGCGGTGCCCGTCGTGGCCCGCCGCGCGTCGCTTTCGTGAGGTCGTCATGAGCCTGAACATCCTGCTGGTGGACGATCACGCGATCGTCCGGCAAGGGATCCGCCAGTTGCTGATCGACCGTGGCGTCGCGCGCGACGTCACCGAGGCCGAAACCGGCGGCGACGCGATGGCCGCCGTCGACAAACAGGAATTCGACGTGATCCTGCTCGACATCTCGCTGCCGGACACGAACGGCATCGAGGTGCTCAAGCGCCTCAAGCGCAAGCTGTCGCGCACGCCGGTGCTGATGTTCTCGATGTATCGCGAGGACCAGTACGCGGTGCGCGCGCTGAAGGCCGGCGCGGCCGGCTACCTGTCGAAGACGGTCAACGCCGCGCAGATGATCGGCGCGATCCAGCAGGTCGCGGCCGGCCGCAAGTACGTGAGCCCCGCGATGGCCGAGGCGCTCGCCGAATACGTGTCGTTCGAGAACGAACCGCTGCCGCACGAGAAGCTGTCCGACCGCGAATACCAGACGCTCTGCATGCTCGCATCGGGCAAGCGGCTCACCGACATCGCGAACACGCTGTCGCTGTCCGTGAAGACGGTGAGCGTGTACCGCTCGCGGCTGCTCGAGAAGATGCGGCTGTCGAACAACGCGGAGCTCACGTTCTACGTGATGAGCAACCGGCTCGTCGACATGGCGCCCACGGCCGGCGCCTGATTCCCCCACGTTTCACCCGATTCGTCCGGGCCAGCGACGCGGCACATGCCGCGTCACCGCCCGCTGTCGCCCGCCTGAAGCGCAAGCGCTTGTTTTATCGGACGATTTTGTGACACAGCGCTGCGCTGCAGCGGGTCTTGCGCGCCAAATCGGCTAAAATTACGGGTTTTCACTCAGTCAGCGCTACCGCGCCCGCGCGCGCTGGCGATTCATCCGCAATGTCTCTCTTCCGCAAGAAAAACGTCGATCGCATGATCGCCGGCGCGCATGCCGCCGGGCTCAAGAAAGCGCTCGGCGCGATCGACCTCACCTTCCTCGGCATCGGCGCGATCATCGGCACCGGCATCTTCGTGCTGACCGGTACCGGCGCCGTGCAGGCCGGCCCCGCCCTGATGCTGTCGTTCGTGATCGCCGCGATCGCGTGCGGCCTCGCCGCGCTGTCGTACGCGGAATTCGCGTCCACCATTCCCGTCGCCGGCTCGATCTACACGTATTCGTACGCCACGCTCGGCGAGCTCGTCGCGTGGATCATCGGCTGGGACCTGATGCTCGAATACGGCCTCGCGTCGTCGGCCGTGTCGGTCGGCTGGTCGGGCTACCTGCAGTCGCTGCTGCAGGGCTTCGGGCTCACGCTGCCCACCGTGCTGACGGCCGCGCCCGGTGCGGTGCCGGGCGTCGTCACGTGGTTCAACCTGCCCGCGTTCCTCGTGATGATCGTGATCACGACGCTGCTGTCGATCGGCATCCGCGAGTCGACCCGAATCAACAACATCATGGTGTTCATCAAGGTGTCGGTCGTGCTGCTCGTGATCGCGGTCGGCGTGTTCCACGTGACGCCCGCGAACTGGCAGCCGTTCATGCCGCACGGCTGGAACGGCGTGTTCGGCGCGGCGGCCGTGATGTTCTTCGCGTTCATCGGCTTCGACGCGGTATCGTCGGCGGCCGAGGAAGTGAAGAACCCGAAACGCGACTTGCCGATCGGCATCATCGCGTCGCTCGCGGTGTGCGCGGTGCTGTACGTGACGGTCGCCGCGGTCGCGACCGGCATCGTGCCGTCGGCCCAGTACGCGAACATCTCGCACCCGATCTCGTACGCGCTGCAGAAGGCCGGCGAGACGTGGGTGGCAGGCTTCATCGATCTCGGCGCCGTGCTCGGCATGCTGACCGTGATCCTCGTGATGAGCTACGGCCAGACGCGCGTGATCTTCGCGATGTCGCGCGACGGGCTGCTGCCGGCAGCGCTGTCGCGCGTGCACCCGCGCTACGCGACGCCGTTCCTGACGACCTGGCTCGTCGGCCTGTTCTTCGGGCTGATCGCCGCGCTCGTGCCGCTCAACGTGCTCGCCGAGCTGATCAACATCGGCACGCTCGCCGCGTTCTCGATGGTGTCGATCGCCGTGCTCGTGCTGCGCCGCACGCATCCCGACCTGCCGCGTGCGTTCCGCTGCCCCGGCGTGCCGGTGGTGCCGATCCTCGCGGTCGCGTCGTGCCTGTTCCTGATGTTGAACCTGCAGCCCGTCACGTGGGCCGCGTTCGGTATCTGGCTCGTGATCGGCCTCGTGATCTACTTCCTGTATTCGCGCCACCACTCGAAGCTCGCGCACGGTCACCACGACGCGCACTGAGCGACGTATCGGCGCGCGCAGACCGCGCGTCGGACGAACACCGCGCGGGCCCATCACTGGTGCCCGCGCGTTCCCGAACCGGCCGTGCGCCGCTCCCCCGATCGACCGCTGTCCGATCGTCGCAATATCTTGCCCGATTCTCCGGATTTGCTCGCACGAGCCAGCGCGCCGCCTGCACGTGCGCGCCGCGCGGTTCATAATCGCGCCATCGAACGGCGGCCCGCATCGGCGGTGTCGCCCGGCAACAGGAAGAAGATGATGGAAAGCGTCGATCTCGATGTATTGAAATCCAGCGCGCGCTGGCTCGACGAAGGGCGCCGCGTGCTGCTCGTGACGGTCGTGAAGACGTGGGGCTCGTCGCCCCGCCCCGAAGGCGCGATGCTCGCGGTGCGCGAGGACGGGCTCGTGGTCGGCTCCGTGTCCGGCGGATGTATCGAGGACGACCTGATCGCCCGTGTGCATGCAAGCGGGATCGCGGCCGATGCGCGCCCGGAAGCGCTCAAGTACGGCGTGACGGCCGAGGAAGCGCACCGCTTCGGGCTGCCGTGCGGCGGCACGATCCAGCTCGTGCTCGAGCCGCTCACGCGCGACAGCGGGATTGCCGCGCTGTGCGCGGAAGTCGAGGCCGGCCGCCTCGTCACGCGCACGATGACGCTCGCGACCGGCCGCGCATCGCTGTCGCCCGCGCAGGCGGCCGACGGGCTCGCGTTCGACGGCGAGCGGCTCGTGACGATCCACGGGCCGCGCTACCGGATGCTCGTGATCGGCGCCGGCCAGTTGTCGCGCTATCTGTGCCAGATCGCGGTCGGGCTCGACTACCAGGTGACGGTGTGCGATCCGCGCGAGGAATACACGGATGCGTGGGACGTGCCGGGTACGCGCGTCGTGCACACGATGCCCGACGATACGGTGCTCGACATGAATCTCGATGCGCGTTCGGCGGTGATCGCGCTCACGCACGACCCGAAGCTCGACGATCTCGCGCTGATGGAGGCGCTGAAGACGCCCGCGTTTTACGTGGGCGCGCTCGGCTCGCGGCGCAACAATGCGGCTCGGCGCGAGCGGCTGCGCGAATTCGACCTGAACGAAGCGGAACTGGCCCGGCTGCACGGGCCGGCCGGCATCTACATCGGGAGCCGGACGCCGCCGGAAATCGCGATCTCGATCCTCGCCGAGATCACCGCCGCGAAGAACAACGTGTCGCTGCCGACGATCCTGCAGGTCGAGGGCGCGAAGGCCGCGCGCGAGATCGCGGCGAACAGCGGCGCGGCCTGCGGGCTCTGATCGCTACCGACGCCGGCGCGTGGTCGCGCCGGCCAGGCGTCAGCGACGGGCGAAGCGGACGAAACAGACGAAAGCGCACACGCCGGCGCCAGGCCGGCGCGTGCCGCCGATCAGGTCAGGCCGGCGGCCAGCGCCGCGGCGACCGAACCGACCACCAGCACGACGCCGACCGTGCGGCGCTTGTTCAGCTCGGTCCACAGCAGCACGCCGGTCAGCGACAGCAGGATCAGCGAGCCCGCGATCGTGTCCATCAGCAGCACCCAGCCGAGATTCATCCCGACGCCGCGATGCAGGTTGTTCAGCGTCGTCAGGAACGTATTGCCCGTGCGTTTCACCGCGACGTAGCCGTTGCCGACCCAGTATTCGGCCTGCAGGTTCTGGTGCGGGCCGAACAGGCCCATCTGCCAGTGCTCCGGCTGCATCACGCGCTTGTCGCCCCACGCGACGGGCTGCGCCGGCTCCTTGCGCATGCGGCCCGGCTTGCCGTCGAAATGCAGTTCGTGCTGCAGCCACTTCGTCATCGCGGCGGGCGTCTTCGGCGCCGGATCCGGCAGCGCGATCTGCATCTCCTCGACCTGCGGCTCGCCGGTCGAAATCTTCAGCGGCGGCGCGCGGTGGTTGAGCAGCACGCCCGTCACGCCGAACAGCAACCCGAGCACCGCGCCCCACAGCCCGACCCAGCCATGCACCTTGCGCAGCCACTTGATGAAGGTCGCGCGGCGCGAACGCTGGCGGCGCGCGGCCAGTTCGTCGTCGCTCAGCGGGCGGGCCGCCGGATGCAGCACGGTGACGCCGGCGCGGGAAGTCCCCGTCTTGGGCGGATTGATCGTTTCGGGCGCGTTCACGCGAGAGATTCCATTCGTTCAAAACAACGGGCGGCGCGCAAAGCGTGCGCGCCGCCCGGGCAGCATGAAAATGAGAATGGATATCATTACACAAATCACTGGCCGGCTCAATCCGCCCGGATACGTCGCGGCAAGCCCGCCGAGCGAGGAAATGCCGGCGAAGCGCGCGCATTGCAGCACGATACCGATCGATAGGCGAAAAATACCGACAGAATGACCTTGCAAGGTCAAGGCGGCATTTCGTAAGAAATCGCGCGGCGCACCGCCGTTCAGCGCAACGGCGGCAGCGGAAAGCGCGATGCGGCGGCGTCCGGCGCGGGTTCGGTACGGTCGAGCGAGTACAGCCACGCGAGCAGATCCGCGACCGCCTGGTAGAGCTGCGGCGGAATCCGGTCGTCGAGATCGACCTGCATCAGCAGCGACACCATCTCCGGCGCCGTATGCACGTACAGCCCGGCATCATGCGCGCGCGCGACGATCATCTCGGCGAGCGCGCCGTAGCCCTTCGCGACCACGCGCGGCGCGGCATCGCCGCCCTTCGGATCGTAGACGAGCGCGGCCGCGCGCTTGCGGGACGTCATGCTCATGGCAGCGCCTCGTCGTCGGTATCCGGCACACGCGTCGCCGGGCCGCTGGCCGACGCCGACGCCGAACCGCGTGCATACGCGGCGGCCGCCGCCTGGGCCGCAAACAGGTCGAAGCCGTCCGGGCCGTCGTCGACCGCGCGGATCGACAGCCCGCCCACCTTGAGCCCCGACACTTCGAGCCGCTGCCGCAGCGCCGCCTCGTGCCGCGTGAGGCGGTCGGCACCCGTCTGGTTCGCACGCAGCCGCGCGACGAGCTGCGTGCCGTTCAGCACCAGCTCCGCGTCGACCGTGCCGAGCGATGGCAACGTCAGCGTGAGGCGCGTGCGCCAGGCGATGCCGTCGCCCGTGTCGCCGTCGCCGCGCGGCGCACGGTTGCCCGGATCGTCGGGCTCGATCGTCCAGTCGAGCCGCGCGCCGGGCCACGCCTCGCCCGCCCAGCGGAACTGGTCGGTCGCGAGCGCGTCGAGCTGCTGCCTGACGAGCGGCACGGCGGCCGGATGCACGGTCGCGAGCGTCTGCGCCTGCGAATCGGACGACGCGGTGGCCAGCTCGGCCCGCGCTGGACCAAGGTA
>NZ_JAAGPH010000202.1:0-10441 GCF_017104705.1 Burkholderia sp. Se-20373
GGCGGTTGACGCGGCGCCGCGGGCCGAGCGTGCGGCGCAGCGCGAGCGCGCGCAGCGACGACGGCTTCTGCAGCAGCGAGCGCAGGCCGGCACGGCGCGAGAACGCCTGCGCGCTCATCATTGAGAAAAATGCGTGGAACCACGCACGGATACCGTCCAGCCGGCTATGTGCGGGCGTACGCTCGGCCAGCGCCTGCGTGCGTGCGCGGTGATGGCGCAGCGAGCGGGCAGGAGCGGGCGGCACAACGCGCTTCGCAGCGCGGCTGAGACGGGAAGTCAGACGGAATGGCATGTGAACGATGCTTCGCTTGTATGGATGGCGCCTTTGGGAGCGCACTGGTATGAACGGCCTCGGATTGCGCAACGGATCTTACCGAAACTCGTTGCGCGCCGCGCCCGCCAGAATTGACAGGCCGCGACAGGCTACAGGGGATTCATGACGGGCAAAAGTCGCGATAAACCCTTGTGCCACAACGCGTATGCCGCATACCGCCTGTCGCTGAGGCCAGCACAGCGCCGCACAGTTCCCTTGAGCCGGATCAAATTCGCGATTGGCATGCCCCTGCGCACGACAATGGTGCTGTTCGCGGCATCCGGCGCCGATTTACAATCGTCACATTCACACAATAAGCGTCTGGCATCCCATGTCGTCTCCATTGCAGTCGGAATCGATCCGCGCGCAAGTCGCGGAATTGCGCGAGCGCGGCTTCGTCGTCGCGCGTGGCCTCGTCAGCGACGAGCAGTGCGCGGCGCTCAGGCAGGTTGCGGAGCGCCAGTTGCGGGAGGCGGCCGAGCCGATCGAGTTCGAGGCGGACCTGCGCTATCCGGGCGCGCCCGAGTCCAAGCATGCGCCGGGCGGGCATACGGTGCGGCGGCTGCTCGACGCGTACTCGCGTGATCCGGCCTTCGCCGAGCGCGCGATCGCACCCGAAATCGGTGCGTGGATGCGCGAGTATTTCAGCGAAGAACCGGTGCTGTCGCGCGCGCATCACAACTGCATGATGACCAAGCATCCCGCGTACGGCAGCCTGACCGGCTGGCATCGCGATTTCCGCTACTGGTCGTTCGAGCGTCCGGACATGGTGTCGGTGTGGCTCGCGCTCGGCCCGGAAACGAACGAGAACGGCGCACTGTGGCTGGTACCGGGGTCGCATACGGCCGAATTCGGGCCTGAAGCGTTCGACGATGCGAAGTTCTTCCGCAGCGACCTGCCGGCGAACCGGACGATGATCGATGCGGCCACGTGCCCGTCGCTGCAGACGGGCGACGTCGTGTTCTTCCACTGCAACACGCTGCATTCGGCCGGGCAGAACCGTTCCGACCAGGTGAAGTTCTCGCTCGTGTACACGTATCACGGCGCGAGCAACCGGCCGGTGCCCGGCACGCGCTCGGCATCGAAATCGGAAGTGCCGTTCTAGGCGCGCAGCGGCCGGCCCTCAAGGCCGCGGCGATGACGCGATGCCGCGCATCGCGGGTGCATGGAACAACGGGCGGCCTGGCCGCCCGTTTCGTTTGGCGCGGCCCGAGCGCATGACGCGGGCCGTGCGCGCATCGCGCGGCTGCGCGCTCAGCGCTTGCCGCCCGGCATCGCGAGGCCGATCAGGCCGATGAACGATGCGACGGCGCCGCCCACGATCAGCAGGATCGTCTTCGTCGCGGGCGAACCGGTGAAGAAGCGCGACACGTTGTCGTTGATCGAATGGAACGACTGGCCGCCGAAATACAGCAGCACGACGCCGCCGACGAGCAGCGCAACCGAGATGACCCGGGACATACCAACCTCGCTGAAACGGTGATTCGAGACGCCGCAGTGTAGGCGACGGCCGCGGCCGCGTCCATCGTCGCGCCGCCGAGCGCGTTCCGGCCGTTTTCGCTACCATAGTCGTCGTATGACTCCTTCGCCGCCGCCGCGCCGCAAGCGTGGCCGGCGCGCGTCCCTTCTCCCGATGTCCTGACGGAACCGACTCATGGCCTACGAAGCAGCTTCCGAACGTTATGCCGACATGCAATACCGCACCTGCGGCAAATCCGGGCTCAAACTGCCCGCGCTGTCGCTCGGCCTGTGGCACAACTTCGGCGACTCGACGCCGATCTCGACGCAGCGCGACATCCTGCGCACCGCGTTCGACCTCGGTATCAACCACTTCGATCTCGCGAACAACTACGGGCCGCCGTACGGCAGCGCGGAAACCAACTTCGGCCGGCTGCTGAAGGAAGATTTCCGGCCGTATCGCGACGAGCTGCTGATCTCGACCAAGGCCGGCTGGGACATGTGGCCGGGGCCGTACGGCAGCGGCGGCGGGTCGCGCAAGTACGTGCTCGCGAGCCTCGACCAGAGCCTGCAGCGGATGGGGCTCGACTACGTCGACATCTTCTATTCGCACCGCTTCGACGCGCACACGCCGCTCGAGGAAACGGCGGGCGCCCTCGCATCCGCCGTGCAGCAGGGCAAGGCGCTCTACATCGGCATTTCGTCGTACTCGGCGGCAAAGACGCGCGAGATGGCCGAGCTGCTCGCGCAGTACAAGGTGCCGCTGCTGATCCACCAGCCGTCGTACAACCTGCTGAATCGCTGGGTCGAAACCGAACTGCTCGGCACGCTCGACGAGATCGGCACGGGCAGCATTGCGTTCACGCCGCTCGCGCAGGGGCTGCTCACGTCGAAGTACCTGAACGGCGTGCCGGCCGACGCGCGCGTGAACAAGCCGGGCGGCGGCTCGCTGAAGCAGGATCACCTGAGCGAGGACAACCTCGACCATGTGCGCAAGCTCAACGCGATCGCCGAACGGCGCGGGCAGAGCCTCGCGCAGATGGCGCTCGCCTGGGTGTTGCGCAACGGCCGCGTGACGTCCGCGCTGATCGGCGCGAGCCGCGCGGAGCAGGTGCGTGAAAACGTCGGCGCATTGAAGAACCTCGAATTCTCGGCGGAAGAGCTCGCGGAGATCGATCGTTACGCGACGGAAGGCGGCATCAATCTGTGGGAAAAGCCGTCGACCGATCAGGCGATCTGACCGGCAGTCGATACGGCATGCGAAACATCGCGTGCCGTATCAATGGCTTGCGCGCAGCCCGTCGCATCGCTGCAGTGCAGCGATGCACGTCACGCACGGGTGGTGCGCCGCTAGATCAGCGCAGGCAGGCCTTCGACGAGCAATACCGCGACGCCGACGCCGAGGATGACGCCCAGCACGCGCAGCAGGTTGTGGCGGAATTCGGTCGCGCACGGCACCGCGCCGAGAAATAGCGCTCCGGCCAGCGCCATCGGAATCAACAGGATGAAGTCGCCGATCGTGAAGTAGGTCGTCATGCGTGTCTCCAAGGTCGACCGGAGCGGGCGCGTGCGCACTTGCTCCGGCCCCATGCCGGGTGTTTCTAGTCTTGGTCCGGCCCGATTGCGAGCGGGGCGGTCAATTCGAGTATAGGCAACCGGCAGCGCTTTTCGCTATCCGAACCATTAAAAATCAGCGGAAAGCCCCGCGAATCGCGCATTTTTCCCGCAAGTTCGACGAACGCCTTGCGCGCATCTTTCTCGCGCCTTTCGATTGTTGCGGATTCGTCGTATGTTCCGATGCGTGCCGCCGCACCCGCGGGCGCGGCGGCACGCCCGCTCATGCGCGGTCGGGTTGCACGCGGGCGGCCGGCGCACGGAACACGAGCGCGAGCCCCGCGATGATCGCGCCCATGCCGGCGAGCGCGAGCGGCTCCGGCCGGTTGCCGAGCCACGCGGCATCCATCAGCGTGGTGACGACGGGCACGAGATAGAACAGGCTCGTCACGTTGACGAGATCGCCGCGCTGCATCAACCGGTAGAACAGCAGTTGCGCGATCACCGAAATCACGATGCCGAGCCACAGCAGCGGGATCACGAAGGTCCAGCTCAGGTCGAACGACACCGGCCGGAACGGCACGATGGCCACGCACAGCGCGAGGCCGATCGCATTCTGCAGCGGCAGCACGTCGGCGGCCGCCACACGTACGCGTTTTTGCAGCAACGAGCCGGCGGTCAGCGCGACGAGCGCGGTGAGCGCGCACGCGATGCCCGCGAGCGACAGGCCGCCGTCTCCCGCGCCGCGGAACACGACGAGCGCGAGACCGGCCAGCGACAGCGCGAGCCCCGCGATGCGCACGGGTTGCCAGCGCCGCTCGACGATCGCGAGCGTGAGGATCGGCTGTACGCCGAGGATCGTCGCGAGCACGCCCGGTGCGATCCCGCGTTCGAGCGCGAGCAGGTAGAAGATCGAATAGCCGCCCATCATCAGCAGGCCGGTCAGCGCGGCCATGCGCCGTTCGCCGCGCGGCGGCAGCCAGCGCTTGCGCAGGAACGCCAGCCCGAGCAGCACGAGCGATGCCAGGGCGAAACGTGCGGTGAGAAAGACGAACGCGGACGCGTGACGCAGCCCGAGTTCAGCGAAGATCGCGCCGCTGCTCCACAGCAGCACGAAGAGCGACGTCGCGCCATGCGCGGCGAGCGCGCGTTTGAACGAAACCATGTGAATCCACCTGTCGAACGGATCGGAATGTTCCATCCGCGCGCAGCAACACGCCGTGCGTCACGACGCACGAATGCGAGCCTGCGGGCGAATGGAAGACGAAACGAAAAGCCGGCTGGTCAGCCGGCGCGTGCCGCCGGAGGGGGCGGCGCGGCGCCGACGAGCGGCGGTGCGACAGGAGGAGGAAGGACCGACGGATGCGCGCACGCCTGCGGCCGCGAGTCGAACTGCGGCCGGGATTTTGCAAGGGCGGACGTGAACGGATGCATCGTGTCGGAATGCGCTTGAACGCGAATGAGCGTCAAAGGTACCGCAAGGCCGGTATCGGATGCAACACATGTCGGTGCGCATCGCATGGCGAAGGTCGCAGGGCGATGCGTGGGCAACCGTTGCTGTGCGGGCTGCGTTCGAGGCAGGGGGAAGGTGATGACGGCGTCGTGTGATTCGGCCATCGCAGTCGCGCGAAATTGCCCGGTGACCGGATACCGGATTCACGGTGCGCGCGGGGCGTCCGTCACGTACGCGCCGCGGTGATGCCGGGGATTCGGCGGGCAGTCACATTCGACAGGGTATGATGGGGGTAACCGGGCGGGCAAGCGTCTACCCCGGCGCAGTGGTTGATTGGAGACATTCGACGAATTCGCGGCACTTCGCCTGCTTCTTCTTCTTTTCGTGCTTCGATAAACCGTGAACAATGGGATTACGCGCAACGCTCCGACGAGAGCGCGCGGATCGTGCATTTGCCGGCCCCCAGCGGGCCGGGTTTCAAGATTCAAGAGTGGGGAACCATCATGCATGTCGGGTCGATTGTCTGCACTACCCATATCGCGGTGCCGAAGGGCGCGCGCGGCATCGTCCAGCGCGTCCTGGGCGACATGGCCATGGTGACCTGGTACGCGGGCGTACCGGGCGAGTCCAAGGAACTCAACACCGAGCCGTTCTTTCTCGAGGACCTGATCGACACCGGCGAATCCGTGCTGCCGGCCGGCGCGGCGCTTCACTAAGCGCCACCGTCGCACCGGGCGCTCGTCTTTCAGTCCGGCTGGCGGCACAATGCGGGGCATGAAAGACGTCACTTCCGCTCCCGCTTCTCCCGCCGGCCCGCCGTTTGCCGGACTCACGCCCGAGTGCGTGCTCGACGCGCTCGACAGCGTGCTGATACCGGCCGGCCTGCGCACCGACGGGCGCCTGCTCGCGCTCAACAGCTACGAAAACCGCGTCTATCAGGTCGGTATCGAAGACGGCCCGCCGGTCGTCGCGAAGTTCTACCGTCCGGCGCGTTGGTCGGACGAAGCGATCCTCGAAGAGCACGCGTTCGTCGCCGAACTCGCCGCGCGCGAGATTCCGGCGGTGCCCGCGCGCACCTTCGATGACCGCACGCTGCACGCGTTCGACGGCTTCCGCTTCTCGATCTTCGAGCGGCGCGGCGGCCGCGCGCCCGATCTCGACCGCAGCGACACGCTTGAATGGCTCGGCCGCTTCATCGGCCGGATCCATGCGGTCGGTGCGACGCAGCCGTATGTCGCGCGCCCCGTGCTCGACATCAGGACGTTCGGCCATGAGCCGCGCGACTACCTGCTCGCACACGATTTCATTCCGGACGATGTGCGGCCCGCATACGAGACGGCCGTGAACCTCGCGCTCGAAGGCGTCGAGGCCGCGTTCGAGCGGGCGGGCGAGATCCGCCTGCAGCGCACGCATGGCGACTGTCATCCGAGCAACGTGCTGTGGACCGATGCCGGCCCGCACTTCGTCGACTTCGACGACAGCCGGATGGCGCCCGCGATCCAGGATCTGTGGCTGCTGCTGCCGGGCGATCGCGAAGGTGCGTCGCGTGCGCTGGCGGACCTGTTGGCCGGCTATGAGGACTTCTGCGAATTCGAGCCGCGCGAGCTGCACCTCGTCGAAGCGCTGCGCACGCTGCGGCTGATTCACTACGCCGCATGGCTCGCGCGGCGCTGGGACGATCCCGCGTTTCCGGCCGCGTTCCCGTGGTTCAACACGCATCGTTACTGGGAAGCGCGCGTGCTCGAGTTGCGCGAGCAGATCGGCGCGATGCAGGAAGGGCCGCTCTGGCCCGTGTGACGGCGCGCGCGGCACCCTCGCCGCGCGGCATGCCCGTGCGGGCCGCGGCGCGCTGCACGCGGCCCGTTTCCCGTTTCGCCTAGAACTTCAGCATCAGCTTGATCAGCGCGGCGAAGCGCTTGCCGTACGGCGGCGCGAGCAGGTTGCGTGCGTTCAGGCGCGCCTGCGTGAGCACCGGCTTCATCTTCGAGAACGTCACGAAGCCGTCGTAGCCGTGATAGGCGCCCATGCCGCTCGCCCCGACACCGCCGAACGGCAAACTGCCGCACGCGATGTGCATCAGCGTTTCGTTGATCGACACGCCGCCCGAGATCGTTTCGCGCATCACGCGGTCGATCGTGCCGCCGTCCTCGTCGAACAGGTAGAGCGCGAGCGGACGCGGGCGCGCATTCACGTAGGCGATCGCTTCGTCGAGCCGTTCGTACGGCACGAGCGGCAGCAGCGGCCCGAAGATTTCCTCCTGCATCAGTTGCGACGCGGCCGGCACCTGCGTGACCGCGCACGGCACGAAGCGGCGCGATGCGGGATCGGATTGCGCGTCGGACAGCGGATGCAGTTGCGCGCCGGCCGCCTGCGCGTCGCTCGCGAGCTGCTGCAGCCGCGCGTAGTGGCGCGGCGACACGATCGTCGTGTAGTCGCCGTTGGCCGAGAGGTCCGGATACATCTTCGCGAACCGGGCGCGCGCGCGCTCGATGAACGCGGCTTCCATCCCGCGCGGCAGCAGCACGTAGTCGGGCGCGATGCAGGTCTGGCCCGCGTTCAGCGTCTTGCCCGCGACGATCGCGTCGACCGCTGCATCGAAGCGCGCGTTCGGGCCGACGATCGCCGGCGACTTGCCGCCGAGTTCGAGCGTGACGGGCGTGAGGTTGTCGGCGGCCGCGCGCATCACGTGGCGGCCGACGTGCGTCGAGCCGGTGAACAGCAGGTGATCGAACGGCAGTCCGCTGAACGCGGCGCCCACTTCCGCATCGCCGTTCACGACCGCGACGTGGTCGCGCGTGAAGGTCTTGGCAATGAGCTGCTCGAACAGCGCCGACGTGCGCGGCGTCAGTTCGGACATCTTGACGATCGCGCGGTTGCCGGCCGCGAGCGCGCAGATCAGCGGGCCGGCCGCGAGCAGCACCGGGTAGTTCCACGGCACGACGATGCCGACCACGCCGAGCGGCTGCGGAATCACCTTCGCGCGCGCCGGGCGCAGCCACTTGTTCATCGGCTTGCGGATCGGCTTCATCCAGCGCTTGCCGTGCTTGAGCGCGTCGTCGATCTCTTCCTTCGCCATCCAGATTTCCGACAGCAGCACTTCCTGCTTCGCGCGATGACCGAAATCGGCGCTGATCGCTTCGGCGAGGGCATCCGCATGGTCGATCAGCATCGTGCGCAGCGCGCGCAGGTGCTGCACGCGCGTTTCCCATGCCGGATACGGCGCGCGCAGGTAGGCTGCGCGCTGGTCGCGCAGCAGCGCCGTCAGCGCATCCATCGACGGCAGGCCTTGCGGGGCCAGTTCGGGCAGGTCGTTCTTCATGTCGTCTCCTCCAGTTGGGCCAGGCGGGTCGGCCGGCCGTCACGCCGCACGCGCACGCTCGGCGAGCGCGGCGACGCGGATCGGGGTGGTGCGGGTCGCGCGGCACGGGGCCGGATGCGACGTGTGCTCGAAAACCGGTTGAAGCGTGCAGCGGGCGTCGCATCCGCGCGACGGTGTGTGCGTCCGGAAACCGTGTCGACGCGCATGTGCAGGTAGTGCGATGCGACTGTTGCCGGGCACGCGATGCCGAGGCGCGACTACCCGGCGGCGCACCGCAGCGGGGCAGCGCGACAGGTCCGTCAAATCATGCCGCGGCGCATCGTGCCGCTGCGGCCAGCAACCGTCCAAACGGTCGGCGACGACACGTGCCGTTCGATTTCGATCGACTGCGCGCATGACGATAAGCATCCCCGCGCGGGCAGTCGTTTGAAATGAAATGCGGGCTGCGCGCATCGCGTCCGGATCACCCGGTCGGCACGCGGCCTGCAGAACCTGGCGCTGCATCAGCGTCACTCCCGTTTCGCGACGGATCGGCTTCTCGTGGCCGGCGCGTCGCGCCAAGCGAATCGATACATCTTAAATTTAGTTCACGCGGGCGTTTAGAGGAATCGCTCTTGAATCCGCGTGCCGCGCGCGCGATGGCCATTCCTACAATGCCCGAACATTACAAGAGGGGACGCGGTCGCCTGGCGGCCTTCCATGACACGACGGAGACGTGACATGCAATACGACTACATCATCGTCGGCGGCGGTTCGGGCGGCTCGAGCCTGGCAGGCCGTCTCGCCGATGCCTGCCCCGATGCGACGATCGCGCTGATCGAGGCCGGCTCGCATACGGAGCGCAACCTGCTCGTCAACATGCCGGTCGGCATCGCGGCGCTGGTGCCGTTCAAGCTCGGCACGAACTACGGCTACGAGACGGTGCCGCAGCCGGGCCTCGGCGGGCGGCGCGGCTACCAGCCGCGCGGGCGCGGGATGGGCGGCTCGAGCGCGATCAACGCGATGATCTACACGCGCGGCCATCCGGGCGATTACGACGAATGGGCGCAACTCGGCGCGGCGGGCTGGGGCTGGCAGGACGTGCTGCCGTATTTCCGCCGCGCGGAGGGCAACCAACGCGGCGCCGATGCGTGGCACGGCGCGGACGGCCCGCTCACGGTGTCGGATCTGCGCTTTCGCAATCCGTTCTCCGAACGATTCATCCAGGCCGCGCATGCGGCCGGCTATCCGCTGAACGACGACTTCAACGGCGCGACGCAGGAAGGCGTCGGCTTCTACCAGGTCACGCACCGCGACGGCTCGCGCTGCAGCGTCGCGCGCGCGTACATCTACGGCCGCAACCGGCCGAACCTGCACGTGATCACCGATGCGACGGTGCTGCGCGTCACGTTCGACGGCAAGCGCGCGGCCGGCGTCGCGGTCGCCCGCAACGGGCGCGTCGAGACGCTCGACGCGCGCGCGGAAGTGATCGTGTCGGCCGGCGCGTTCAATTCGCCGCAACTGCTGATGTGCTCGGGGATCGGCCCGGCGGAGCAGCTGCGCCGGCACGGGATCGCGGTCGTGCAGGATGCGCCGGACGTCGGCACGAACCTGATCGACCATATCGATTTCATCATCAATACGCGCGTGAATTCATCTGAACTGGTCGGCGTGTGCCTGCGCGGGATCGCTAAGATGACGCCCGCGCTCGCGCGCTATTTCTCGAGCCGCACCGGGATGATGACGAGCAACGTCGCGGAGGCCGGCGGCTTCATCAAAAGCGATCCGTCGCTCGAGCGTCCCGACCTGCAGCTGCATTTCTGCACGGCGCTCGTGGACGACCACAACCGCAAGATGCACTGGGGTTTCGGCTATTCGCTGCACGTGTGCGCGCTGCGGCCGTTCAGCCGCGGCACGGTGGCGCTCGCGAGCGGCGATGCGCGCGATGCACCGCTGATCGATCCGCGCTTCTTCAGCGATGCGCGCGATCTCGACCTGCTCGTGCGAGGCACGCAGGCGATGCGCAAGATCCTGTCGCAGGCGCCGCTCGCGTCGCAGGGCGGGCGCGAGCTGTACACGCGGGCGGACCAGAGCGAAGCGGAACTGCGCCAGACGATCGTCGAGCATGCCGACACGATCTACCACCCGGTCGGCACCTGCCGGATGGGTTCGGATGCGCGCGCGGTCGTCGATCCGCAACTGCGCGTGCGCGGCGTCGACGGGTTGCGCGTGGTGGATGCGTCGGTGATGCCGACGCTGGTCGGCGGGAATACGAATGCGCCGTCGGTGATGATCGGCGAACGCGCGGCGGATTTCATCGTCGCCACGCGCAAGGGCGCGGCGCCGCGCGGCGAGGCAGCCGCGG
>NZ_JAAGPH010000203.1:0-234 GCF_017104705.1 Burkholderia sp. Se-20373
TAAAAAAAAAAAAGGCGCAGAGTATATCCAGGCGTTGTTAGGCAGATGAAAAGACTAACTTACGCGTCGCACCACCTCAAATAGTACAATTTCGTGCTTCTTACATCTCTGTCGACTGTTGATCTTCATACATCTGTCCGTTATGTCGATGTGCGATTACACATCCGACGCTTCGGCGCTGATTTTCTGACAGTGCACCGGCCTGCGTATGCTACTATACTGTCAAGAGTACTA
>NZ_JAAGPH010000204.1:0-9818 GCF_017104705.1 Burkholderia sp. Se-20373
GGCGTGCGTCGGCGCGCTGCGTCGCGTCGATGTCGTCCGGAAAGCGTCGCGCGGCGCCGCGTTCGAGCGTCTGGCCCGCGAGCGTCCAGCCGATCGTGCCGTTGCGCAGCGCGGCGACCGGATTCGGCAGCCCCGCGTTGACGAGCGACTGCGTGCCGATGATGCTGCGCGTGCGGCCCGCGCAGTTGACGATCACCTGCGTCGCCGGGTTCGGCGCGAGCGCGCGCACGCGCAGCACGAGCTCCGCGCCCGGCACGCTCGTCGACGTCGGGATGTTCATCGTCTGGTATTCGTCGAAACGGCGCGCGTCGACGATCACGACGTCGGCCTTCGCATCGATCAGCGCCTGCACCTCCTGCGCGGACAGCGACGGCGTATGCCGCTCGGCCTCGACCCATTCGCCGAACGACTTGCTCGGCACGTTCACGTCGATGAACAGTTCGCCGCCCGCGGCGAGCCAGCCCGCGAGGCCGCCGTCGAGCAGCCGCACGTCGGTGTAGCCGAGTTGCGCGAGCCTGGCGGCCGCACGCGGCGCGAGATCCTCGCCGCCCGCTTCGCCGAACACGACGATCGGCGTGTCGCGGCGCGGAATCCGCGTCCACGCGTCGAGTTCGAGTTTCGACAGCGGAAAGTTGGCGGCCCACAGCGGGTGGCCCTGCGCGTACGGATCTTCCTCGCGTACGTCGATCAGCGCGATCTCGTCGCGGGCAAGCAGGCGGGCGCGCACGTCCTGGTACGAAGCGACGGGAAAGCGGAAGGTGGAGTCGGCGGATTGCGTCACGGTGTCTCTGTCTTGATTGAATGCGTTGAAGTCGGTGAAGAAAGCGGAACGGATAAGTCTTGGGCCGGCCGGCGCGTGCCGGCAACCGGCCGCGCCCGCGGGCGTTGCATCAGGCATCAGGCATCAGGCATTCGAATAACCCGACACGAACGGCTTCACGGTACCGTCGTCCAGGAACACCGCGCGCTCGACCTTGCCGATGTTCGCGCCGTACACGTGGATGCTGATCGATACCTGATCGTCGAACGCGTTGGTCACGCGATGGACGTCGCCGATGCGCGGCGACACGGCCTCGACTTCGCCCGGCTGCAGCCGCACGGCGTCGCCCGCCGGCACCGGCTTGCCCGCCGCGTCGAACCGGTACGGCTGCGAGAACTCGCCGCCGCGCAGCATCCCGATCAGCCCCCACACCGTGTGGTTGTGGATCGGCGTCGTCTGGCCGGGCCCCCACACGAAGCTGACGACCGAGAACCGCTCGTCCGGGTCGAGATGCAGCAGGTACTGCCGATAGCGCGCGGGGTCGGGCTGCGCGAATGCGTCGGGCAACCAGTCGTCGTGTTCGACGAGCGCGGCGAGCAGCGCACCGCCCTCGTCGAGGATGCGCGCCTCGTTCGCGCCGGACGCGAGCAATGCGCCCAGACCGTCGACGAACGGCCGCAGCGGCGTCTGATGCAACGAAAGCGTACTCATCGGCTGACTCCTCGAATATGATGCCGAATATGATGGATCGTCATGATGCACCCGAAAGACCATGCAGAACAAACATGAAAATTAGCGATATCGACGCTTTTGCAGCGGTCGTCCGCTGCCAGACCCTGAGCCAGGCCGCGGCCGAGCTCGGGATGACGCAGCCCGCGATCACGCGGCGCGTCCAGAATCTCGAGGAAGCGCTCGGCGTGACCCTGCTCGATCGCAACACCAAGCCGCCGCGCCCGACCGACATCGGCCGGCAGGTGTTCGAGCAGTGTCGCGCGATCCTGCGCGAAGTCGATGCGCTGCGCGAGCTGACGGCCGGCGAGCAGCCGCCTGCCGGCGAATTCCGGATCGGGCTCACGCAGGGCCTCGGCGAGCTGATGCTGCCCGCGCTGATCGC
This sequence comes from Burkholderia sp. Se-20373, assembly GCF_017104705.1. Taxonomy (NCBI): domain Bacteria; kingdom Pseudomonadati; phylum Pseudomonadota; class Betaproteobacteria; order Burkholderiales; family Burkholderiaceae; genus Burkholderia; species Burkholderia sp. Se-20373. Next base: position 1,875 of record NZ_JAAGPH010000204.1, read on the forward strand.
CGAACTCGCCGCGCAGTGGCCCGCGCTCGCGACGCAGGTCACGACCGCCTGGGGCGGCATGCTCGTCGAGCGCGTCGCCCGGCGCGAACTCGATGCGGCGCTCGTGTTCCTCGCGCGCGAAATGGTGCTGCCGGCGCAGGTCGAAGGCGAACGGCTGCTGGCCACGCGGCTCGTCGCGGTCGGCCGCAAGGGCGACTGGCCGCGCCGCAGCTACCGGCTCGCCGACTGCCACGCGCGTGGCTGGGTGCTCAACCCGGACGGCTGCGGTTTTCGCGCGGGCTTGCGGCGCGCGCTCGACGCGCAGCGCCTGCCGATGCCGGTCACGCTCGACACCTACGGCCGCGACCTGCAGCTGCAGAGCGTCGCGAACGGCTTCGGCATCGGGCTGATGCCGCTGCCGCTCGTCGAAGGCAGCCCGCTGCGCGATGCGCTCGACATCGTGCCGCTCGCCGATTTCAAGCCGCAGATCGATCTGTGGCTGTTGCGCCGGCACGATGCGGCCCGCTTCGACGCGCCGCTCGCCGCCGTTGCCGCGCATGCGCGCACCGCGTTCGCGTTGCCGGAGCAGGCGCACGGCAAGGCGGCCTGACCGGACCACCGGGCGGCGTCGGAATCGCGCCGCCCGATTGGCGACCGCGCCCGCCCGGCTCCCGTCACGCATCGTTGCGGCCGCGTTCGGTCGCGTTGACCGACGCCCCGCTCGTCTCCGTCTCGCCCTTCGCTGCGCGCTTCGTCTCGCTCCGGCTCGCCGCTTCGAGCGCCGCACGCCCCGCCGCCACCGCGATTGCGTCGTCCTGCGGCGTATGCACGCGGCTGCACAGCACGTCGCGATAGTGGCGCTCGAGCGGATTGGCGCGGCTCAGACCGTGATTGCCCGACAGCTTCAACGCCTGCTCGACCACGCGGATCGCGTGCTCGGTCACGGTCCGCTTGACGAGGCCGCTCGTCGTGACCGTCGGTGCCTGGCCCGCGCCGGTGCGCGCGATGTGATCGTCGAGCAGCACACGGTTCGCATGCAGCCAGCCCTCGATTTCGCCGACCGCTTCCTGCACGCGCGGCAGCGTCGCCAGCGGCGCGCCCAGCCCGCTCGGCGCACGCGTCGTCGCGAACCCGACCAGCCAGTCGCGCGACGCACGCGCCACCGCGTCGTACAGGCTGCCGAGCAGCGCGACCATCCACGCCTGCTGGTCAGCCTGCGCGTCGGCATCCGCATGGGTCGCCGCCGACACGGCCCATGCGTCCGGTGCGCGTACGTCGACCGCGTGATCGGCCGGCAGCCGCACGTCGTCGAACACGACCTCGTGGCTGCCTGACGCACGCAGGCCGAGGTGATTCCAGCTTTCGATCACGCGGATGCGATCGCCGTCCGCGTCGCAGTCGCGCGGCACGAGAAACACGCCGACCCGCGGCGCCGGTTCATCGGTGCGCGCCCACACGGCCAGCCAGCGCAGCGCCGGAATCCCGGTGCTGTACAGCTTGTGGCCGGACAACCGCCAGCCGTCGCCGTCGCGCCGTGCAATGGTTTCCGGCAAGCCGCCGCGCGACGGCGAACCGAGCGCGGGCTCGACGCGCAGCGCGTTGATCAGCGCGCCGTGGGTGACCGCGCTGTCGAATACCGCCCGCCGGACCTGCGCCGGCCAGCGGTTGTCGGCGCGGCCGAGCGCGCGATGCTGCAGGTACGTCATCGTCAGCACCAGCGCGGTCGCCGGGACGGCGCTCGCGACGGCGGCCACGATCCGGCTCGCCTGCGCGAGCGTCGCACCGGCGCCGCCATGCTCGCGCGGCACGACCTGAGCGATCAGCCCCGCGCGATGCAGCCGCGCGAAGTTCTCGTGCGGAAAGCGGCCGTCAGCGTCGTTGCGGGCCGCGTCGGCGGCCAGCTCCGGCGCGAGGCGGTCGAGCAGCGCGGCGACGCGGGCGTCGTCTACGTCGGCATCGTCGGCGGACAGGAGGCGCAGCGAACGCGGCTGCGGCGCTGGCGAGGAAGCGGCAAGGCTGGCGGACATCGAGACGGATTCCCTGGGCAATACGCAAAGTAATACGGACAGGCGGCAATCGCGGCGATCGATCGCCACGCGGCGCGGTTTCTGATGAAGCCGGCGATCCGGAACGCGCGGCGCCGGATTCGCTGGCGCCCGCGCCCGATCTTTCGTGAGCCCACAGCGTATGCGCAGCGCACCCCCGCCCAAACCATGCAAATCTGATATTCAATTCGGGATTGATTATTTCCGTTTCGCATGATCCCGGCGTTAACCTGCGCTCCATTCCTGCCCGGCCTCGAGCCGGGCCGTCCCTGCACCGGAGACCCAGATGAGCGTCGAATTCATCGGCATGATCCAGAGCCAGAAGCAGTCGGAAATCCATCCGGCGTCCGGCCCCGTCGTCGATCCCGACTACGTGCGCGACTTTGCACGCGCCCACGAGACGGCCGGCTTCGACCGGATCCTCGTGCCGCACCACTCGACCGGCCCGTCGGCGACGCTGACGATCGCGTTCGCGGCCGCCGCGACCGAGCGCATCCATTTCATGCTCGCGCATCGCCCGGGCTTCACCGCGCCGACGCTCGCCGCGCGGCAGATCGCGACGCTCGACCAGTTCAGCCGTGGCCGGCTCGCCGTGCACTTCATCTCCGGCGGCTCGGACAGCGAACAGCAGCGCGACGGCGACTTCCTCGACCACGACGCGCGCTATGCGCGCACCGACGAATACCTCGGCATCCTGCGACGGATCTGGACCGAAGCGCAGCCGTTCGATCACGACGGCACGCACTACCGGTTCAAGCAGGGTTTTTCGGACGTGAAGCCGTTCCAGCAGCCGCATGTGCCGATCTATTTCGGCGGCGCATCGGAAGCGGCGCTCGAAGTGGCCGGCAAGCACGCGGACGTCTACGCGCTGTGGGGCGAATCGCTCGACCAGGTGCGCGACCTGACCACGCGCGTGCGTGCCGAAGCCGCGAAGCACGGCCGGCAGGTGCGCTTCTCCGTGTCGTTCCGTCCGATCCTCGCCGCGACCGAGGAAGAAGCGTGGGCGCGCGCGCATCGCATCCTCGACGAAACGCGCCGGCTGCGCGAAGCGGCCGGCCTCGGCGCCGGCGGCCCGCAGCAGAGCGAAGGCGCGCGCCGCCTGCTCGCGGCGGCCGAACGCGGCTCGCGCGTCGACAAGCGGCTGTGGACCGAGATCGCGAAGCTCACCGGCGCACGCTCGAATTCGACGGCGCTCGTCGGCACGCCCGAGCAGGTCGCCGACGCCCTGCTCGACTACTACGACCTCGGCGTCACGACGTTCCTGATCCGCGGCTTCGATCCGCTGGAAGACGCGATCGACTACGGCCGCGAACTGATTCCGCGCGTGCGCAGCGCCGTCGCCGCCCGCGACGCGGCACGCCGCGCGGCCTGAACCCAACGGAGCCTAACGGAGCCATCCGCCATCATGTCCGCCGTCCTTGCCTCGCCTATCCGTACGACATCGGGTCTCGAACTCGCCGAAGCGCCGCGCCAGCATTTCTGGTTCGATCCGCCGGCACCGCGCATCGACGTCGCCGCCGAGCGCCGTCACCGTCAGGAACGGCTCGCGGGCGCATTCCGCCTGTTCGCCCGCTTCGGCTTCGCGCAGGGGCTCGCCGGCCACATCACCGCACGCGACCCCGAGCTGCCCGACCACTTCTGGGTGAATCCGCTCGGCGTGCATTTCTCGCAGATCAAGGTGTCCGACCTGCTGCTCGTCAACGCACGCGGCGAAACCGCGATCGGCACGCGGCCGCTGAACAAGGCCGCGTTCGCGATCCACGCGGCGATCCACGAAGCGCATCCGCACATCGTCGCCGCCGCGCATACGCACTCGACGTACGGCAAGGCATGGTCGACGCTCGGCCGCCTGCTCGATCCGCTCACGCAGGATGCCTGCGTGTTCTACGAAGACCACGCGCTGTTCGACGACTTCACGGGGATGGTCGTCGACACGAGCGAAGGCGCGCGGATCGCGGAGGCGCTCGCGAAGCCGGACGGCACCACGCACAAAGGCGCGATCCTGAAGAACCACGGGATCCTGAGCGCCGGCCCGACGGTCGAGGCCGCCGCGTGGTGGTACATCGCGCTCGACAACGCCGCGCACACGCAGTTGCTGGCCGAGGCGGCCGGCACGCCGCAGCCGATCGATTACGCCACCGCGCGCCACACGCACGGCCAGATCGGCGGCCCCGACGGCGCGCTGCACGCATTCGACAGCCTGTTCGCGCGCGTCGTCGCCGACGAACCCGACCTGCTCGACTGAGCGCCTTTCCGCACGACCGGAGACCAGACCACATGACCCGAACCACCGCACCCGCACACGACGACGCGCACGACGACACACGCCGCAAGCTGCTGCGCGCCGCCGGCGCCGCCGCGCTCGCCGCGCCCGCGATCACGCTGGGCCGCAAGGCCTGGTCCGCGCCGCCGCTGAAGAAGCTCACGTTCGCGTGGAACCAGAACGCGTTCTGCCTGACGCCGATCGTCGTCGCGCAGGAGCGCGGCTTCTTCGAGAAGAACGGCCTGAAGGTCGATCTGATCAACTACAGCGGCTCGACCGACCAGCTGCTCGAATCGATCGCGACCGGCAAGGCCGACGCGGCGGTCGGGATGATCCACCGCTGGTTGAAGCCGCTCGAAGCCGGTTTCGACGTGAAGATCATCGGCAGCTCGCACGGCGGCTGCGTGCGGCTCGTCGGCGCGAAAGCGGCCGGCGTGACGACGCTGCAGGCGCTGAAGGGCAAGACGGTCGGCGTCAGCGACCTGGCCGCGCCCGGCAAGCATTTCTTCTCGATCCTGCTCGCGAAGAACGGGATCGATCCCGAACGCGACATCACGTGGCGGCAGTATCCGGCGGACCTGCTCGGCGTGGCGGTCGACAAGGGCGAGATCCACGCGATCGCCGACGGCGACCCGAATCTCTATCTGCTCGAAAAGCGCAGCAACGGCGCATACACCGAGCTGGCGACGAACCTGTCCGGCGAATACGCGCGCAAGGTGTGCTGCGTGATCGGCGCGCGCGGCGACCTCGTGCGCAACGACCGGCCGTCGGCCGCCGCGCTCGCGCGCTCGATCGTGCAGGCCACCGAGTTCACGCACGACAACCCGAACGAAGCCGCTAAGGTGTTCGCGAAGTATTCGCCGAAGATCAACCCCGAGGACCTGCGCAAGCTCTACGCGACGCTCACCTACAACCACCACCCGACCAACGTCGACCTGCAGCAGGAAATCGCGTTCTACGCGGACGACTTCCGCCGCATCAGCGTGCTGAAGAAGAGCACCGACCCGCAGCGCTTCGCGCAGCAGGTCTATGCGAACGTGCTGGGGTGACGCGATGTCGACGATCGAACACGCGCCCTCCGCACGCTCCGCGTCAGCCGCTTCCGGCGGCAGTGCCGCCGCATCCGCGCCCGCGTCGCGCGTCGCGTGCATTGCCTGCGAAGCCACGCTGGCCGCCGAAGCCCGCCGCGCACGCACCTGGCCGACCGGCATTGCCGCCGCGCTCGCATGGGGCGCGCTCGGCGCCCTCACGCAACTGTGGCCGAACCGCGTCGTCGGTTTCAGCGACTGGGCGTACACCGGCGAATTCGCCGTCGGCGCGTGGACGATCGCCGCACTGTTGCTCGCCGCCGCGACGCTCGGCCATCTCGTCCCCGCGACGCGCACGCGGCTCGCGCGCGTACGCCCGGCCGGCCCATGGCTCGTCGCGCTGCCGCTCGTGCTCGCCGCGTGGGAAACCGTCACCGCGAAAACCGGCTGGCTGCCGACGCCGTTCTTCGCGCCGCCGCAGGCGCTGATCGAGGTCTACGTCGACGACTGGCCGCGCCTCGCCGGCAGCGCCGGCAACACGCTGAAACTGCTCGCGCTCGGCTTTGCGTACGGCGTCGCGGTCGGATTCGCGGTCGGCGTGTCGATCGGCTGGTCGCGCCGGATCGGCTACTGGGTGCATCCGGTGCTGCGCGTGCTCGGCCCCGTGCCGGCCACCGCGCTGCTGCCGCTCACGTTCTACTTCTTCCCGTCGAGCTATTCGGCGGCCGCGTTCCTGATCGCGCTCGCAACCGGCTTCCCGGTCGCGGTGCTCACGTGGTCGGGTGTCGCGAGCGTCAACAAGCAGTATTACGACGTTGCGCGCACGCTCGGCGCGAACGCGCGCTTCCTCGTGCTGCGCGTCGCGATTCCGGCCGCGCTGCCGCACGTGTTCGTCGGCATCTTCATGGGGCTGAGCGCGTCGTTCACGGTGCTGGTCGTCGCCGAGATGATGGGCGTCAAGTCGGGGCTCGGCTGGTATCTGAGCTGGGCGCAGGGCTGGGCATCGTACGTGAACATGTATGCGGCGCTGATCGTGATGGCGCTGCTGTTTTCCGGGCTGATCGCGCTGCTGTTCGCGGTGCGCGACCGCGCGCTCGCCTGGCAGAAAGGAACCGTCAAATGGTGAGCGCCGCCGTCCTCGAATCTTCCGTTGCATCGTCCGTTGCCGCTGCACCCGCCGTCGCGGCGCCGCGCGGCGCGCGCATCGACATCCGCCGCGTGAGCCATGCGTTCGACGGCCCCGGCGGCGCGCTGCCGGTGCTCGACGACGTCACGCTGTCGGTCGCGGCCGGCGAATTCGTCGCGCTGCTCGGCCCGAGCGGCTGCGGGAAGTCGACGCTGCTGCGCCTCGTCGCGGGCCTCGACGCCGCGCGGCAAGGCACGATCGCGCAAGACGGCGTGCCGATCGAGCAGCCCGATCCGTCGCGCATCGTCGTGTTCCAGGATCCGACGCTGTACCCGTGGCGGCGCGTGCGTGCGAACGTCGCGCTCGGCCTCGAGGCGCGCGGCGTGGCGCGTGCGTCGCAGCATCGTGTCGACGATGCGCTCGCGCGCGTCGGGCTGCAGGAATTCTCGAACGTGTTCCCGCACCAGTTGTCCGGCGGGATGGCGCAGCGGGTCGCGCTGGCCCGTGCGCTCGTCAACGATCCGCGCCTGCTGATTCTCGACGAACCGCTCGGCAAGCTCGATTCGCTCACGCGGCTGACGATGCAGGCCGAACTCACCGCACTGTGGCAACGCGACGGCTTCTCCGCGCTGCTCGTCACGCACGATGTCGAGGAAGCGCTGTTCCTCGCGCAGCGCGTGATCGTGTTCGGGCCGCGCCCCGCACGGATCGTCGCCGAGTTGCACGTCGACCTGCCCTACCCGCGCCATCGCGGCGACCCGCGCCTCGCGGAACTGCGTCACGACGCGTTGCGGCACCTCGGACTCGATGCGAGCTGGTAGATGCGCGGTACCGTTCGACGATGGACCGCCGCGCGGCGAGACCGTAGCCGATGAACGCGCCGACGTTCGCCGACTGGGCGCTCCTGTTTCTGCAAGGGCTGTATCGCGCGCAAATCGCGCTGGCGCGCGTGCTGCATGCGATCGGGCTGACGGGCGACGCCGACGGTCAAGCCGTGTGGCCGTGGGCCCGTCGCATCGCGCTCGAAACGCTGCGCATCGACGCGGGACTCACGCGGCAACTCGCGTTCTCCGTGGCGGCGACGGTGCTGGCTGCCGTACCCGCGGGCATCGCACTTGCTTCGCGCAAGTGGCGTGTCGGGTCCGCGCTCGCTGCGCTGGCCGTTGCGTGGTTCGCGCCGTGGCCGCCGTCTTCGCTGTGGCTCTCGCCCGCCGTGCCGACGAGTTTCCAGCGCGATCCCGCGCCGTTTTCGGTATCGAACGTGATGCGCGGCGCGCACCTGTATGCGCAGCACTGCGCGGCGTGCCACGGCGCGGACGGACGCGGCGAAGGGCCGCTCGCGGCCACGCTCCCGCACTGGCCGCCGACCTTCGCCGGCGCGCTGCTCGCCCGACGTCTCGACGGCGAGCTGTTCTGGCGCGTGCGCCACGGCACGCGCGACGAACACGGCGCATCGACGATGCCCGGCTTCGCCGCGACGCTCGGCCCGCAGGACACCTGGGC
>NZ_JAAGPH010000205.1:0-241 GCF_017104705.1 Burkholderia sp. Se-20373
CTGATCATTAAAAAAAAAAAAACAAACACACGCTCACGCTCGAGCATCTTCTCGTAGATACGCACTTTACGCCTCCCCGCTGCTCCATTCACCACCTCGCGCCCTCTTCTCACTCAGTCTGCGACGGCTGTGCCGCTCGCCACTCTACCGATCCGCTCCGCACGCTTGCCCATCGCGACCATCGTTGGCCGAGCCGCTTCCACCTTCACGATCAGCACGCATGCGCACCCCTGCACGCCGT
>NZ_JAAGPH010000206.1:0-9883 GCF_017104705.1 Burkholderia sp. Se-20373
AGCATCGGCCTGAGGCTCATGCGAGCCGCTGCCAGCGTCGGCGGTACAGGAATGACGCCGATCAGGTCGATACCGATGCTCACCCAGTCCATCGCATCGGCATTCGGCTTGCCGTACAACGCCTTCACGCCCAGCGCCACGCTCGCCAGGGCGATGACGTTACCGATCACCGGCAGCCCCTGCGCGACGTTACTCACCCGTTCCAGTGTGACGACGCCGCCGCTGATCTCCCGCAGCCACTGATCAAACTTGCGGGAGGCGGCGGCAATGTCTTCCGGGTGAATGGTGTTCAGCGGTGCGACAGCCAACTGCGGGGGACGAGGAGCGACAGCAGTCGAAGGTCCGGTCATGGCGAGAAATCGAGAAGAAATTCAGGAATTGGGGGAAGCGATGCGGAGGCCGGCGGCGAAGCGCGCCCGTTATACGAAACCGGGGGTACGCACGTCGGGCGTGGTCGGTCCGGCGCGACCGGGCCCGCCGCCCGCGTTGGCGGTCGTGCCCGCAGCCCCGAGCACGGTCCGGGCGCCGGAGAGCCCCGTGCCGACGAGGCTGCCCGCACCACCCGCGGTGAACGTGCCAATCAGTTGGCTCAGTTGCCGGCTCGCATTCGCCGCCGCGCCGGCGCCCGACAACACCTGCGAGGCAATCTCGCGCACCTGGGCGGGGGCTCCGGCAGATGTCTTGCGCGCGTCGTCCGACGCACCGTCCGGCCATCCGGCCTTGCGCGCGTAACTGCCCGGACTCCAGGGATCGGCGTTGTCGGTACCGAATGTCACGTGTGCCGGGCCGGGCGCCAGGCCGCTGACCGCGGCATACCCGTTGGCACTCAACACGCCGGTGGCGACCCGACCGAGTGCGTCCTCGACCCGGTATGACGACATCACCCCGCGCTGAATCGCATACGTGTTGAACAACTCCAGATTGCCCTTGCCGGGCGGCGGCGGCTCAGGAAACAGCGCCGCCCGACTCTTCGGTCCCGTGTACGTGAAACTCCCGGCATGCGCCGTATAGCCGCCTGCCGTCATGTGGGTAATGCCGCCGCTGGTGTATTGCGTTGCACTGCCTCCGCCGCTGACCACCAGTTCTTCCTGAGCGCTGATCGTGATGCGGTTCGCCGTGGCCGTCATGTTCAGCTTCGCCAGCAGCGTCAGGTTGTCCTTCAACGCCTTCAATTCGATGTCGCCCGACATTGCGACCAGTTTCCACCCGCACGATTGCACCAGCGTGCGCACGCCGCGCGCCACGCTCACCAGCAGGCGCTTGCCCACCGAGATGCCAACGTGCCCGCCCGCCGTCAGCGCGAGATGCTCGCCCGATGCCAGGTGGGTGGATTGGGATGTCGTGGCCGCAATGCCGGCCGCGCCCGCCAGTACCAGCAAAGGCGTGCGCATCTCGGGAAACTGACCTGCCTGCGCGTTGGGCAAACCGCTACCCTGGATATCGTCGCGCTGCGCCTGAAGTGCCTTTGCGACCTCGTCCTGGTCGCCCGCTTCCTGTACCTGTTGTTCGCGTGCCGTTGTCGCAAACGTGTCTTGCTGGTCGTGAGCCACCGACAGTCGCTCGACCGTCTCGATCATGTCCTTGGCGGGCTGCGCCGCGCCGTCTCGGGCCTCGGTCGTGATCAGGATGCCCCGGTTCGCACGCATCACGCCCCAGGCCATCGTCGCCAGTTCGAACCCTTCGCCGCGCGCTTCCAGCCGTCCCGGGCGCCCCTCGATACGCGTGTTGTAGCCCAGCACGAGGCGGGATTGGGCGTGATCGCTCGTCACCTGAACCTGCAACTGGTTCGGCGTGTCGTCCACCACGACCTGATTCGCCTGCCCGCCCGCGAGGCTCAGGCTGCGCCAGCCCATCAACGCCTGGTTCTTCGGCAACTCCCACGGCGGCTGGTTGAACTGGTTGACCTGGCGATCCGACACATACGGCTTGTCCGCATCGCCTTCGTGATAGCTCACCGTCACTTCCTGACCGATGCGGGGTAGCGCGACAAAGCCGAACCCGCCGCCCTGCCAGGGCGAGGACACGCGCACCCAGCAGCTCGCGTTCTCGTCGCGCTCGCCGATTCGATCCCAGACGAACTGGATTTTCACGCGCGCGTAGCCGTCGATCCACATGGGCTGATTCTCCGGACCAACCACCACGGCTGTTTCCGGCCCGCATGGCGGCTTTCTCTGCAGAGGACTCCGGAAGACGGTGTTCGCCGGCTGGACCACGAAATCGGTGACGCAGTGATACGGTTCGCCGCCCGTCGCCTGATCGTTGTTGCGAATCTCGACCCGCGCGGCGATCACCAGAAACTCGGCGTTGGTCGCCTTCTGCGGATGCCCCTCGACACGAAGCGTATGTCCCACCGCCAACCCGCGCAGATTGCCCCGCCCCTTCGCGCGCCTGCCTTTGCAGCGCTCCGCATCGACACGGACACCGGCCAGGTACCGGGCTTCCCGAGCCGTTTCACTACGCGTTCCGGACAAACCCATCGTGCCGGCCAGCGGCTGCGAGTAGTCGCCCCACGCATAATGTTCAGCGTTGTCGAACGGTATATCGCTGTACCGGTCCACAGCATTCGTCAGATTTGCCCGAGACTGTGTCGGATCGTAATCGATCAGACTGGCCGCTCCCGGTGTCAGCACCCGCGAGACTTTCAACTCGTGGATATGCTCTTCGTCGATACGTGCGCCAGCAGGTGCCCGATAGAAAATCGAGTCGTACATGTTCTCGTGCGGGTGATGAGCGCCCGGGGAGTCACACAGCACCAGCGTCGAGCCATCCACGAAGTAGTAGATGCCCCATTCGCTCCACAACCGGGCCAGGAAGTCGAAATCCGATTCCCACACCTGCCGCACATAGTCGCGTGCCGGATAGCCGCCGCCCAGGCCAATGGCGCCGAGCCGCCATTCGTACTTGAATGGATAAAGGCTCGAATCCAGCACGGCTTCCGTGATCTCGACGACATTCTTGTTCTGAAAGATGCGATTCTCGCGATTGAGCGTCGCGAGCCACAACCAGGGCCGCACCTTCATTTCGTAATAGGCGTACCGATCATCCTCGCCGGTGGACACCAGTTCGGCGATCAGCCCCGTCACCGCGCGCTTGCCGGCGCCCAGATTGCCCTGCCCCGCTTCGCCGGCCACGCCAGGAACGAACGTTCCCTTGCCGTCGAACTCGATCGAGATGGTCAGCTCGGTACCCACCAGCTTGTCGGGCTCGATACGATCACGCGCCTTGTAGACGGGTAGTGCCGGCAGGCTCAGCGTCCGGAGCTCGAGCGTGAACGTGGAAAGCTTGCCAAGTGTTTCATCGCCAAGGAGTTTGATCGGCAGAAGAATCGGCTGCCCGGCAAATTCGGGTAGCGCAACGCCGGATATCGACACAACACGGGACTGCGCGGATGAATACATGACTTCCTTTTTTCTGTCAGCGCAGGACTCCTATACGTTTCACACTCGAGCGATCCGTGAGTTTGCGCTGATGGGCCTATCCGGATCGAAGCGATGCGGCCGCCGGAACATACGAGGCTCGTGCCTTGCGTATCGTCCACCCGCTCCGATTCCGTGCAGGACGTCCGACAAGGCGGACGTCCGCGATCCGCTAGATGCTATCCGCAAACTCCATCCCAAAAAACACCCGGGAGATCTACGGGGCAAGACACAATGCTGCACTTGTGACGCAACACGTAAAAAATGTGAAGCAGACCATCCGCTGCCGCCCTGCAGCCAAGCACTGGCTCTGGCCCAAGCGAATCCCCCCCACTGGCGCTACCGCCAAAAACGAGCGCTCACTAACGTGTCGATACCGCGTGCCGCATGCGCGCCAGCGCCATGCGCACCGCCCACCATTCGACAGGAGACACGTTATGGCAGACACGCTCACCGGCCCCGTCACGGCCGCCACGCTCGCGGCATTTTCCGACGCCTTCAACCGGCACGACGCCAATGCGTTGATGGGCTTCATGACCGAGGACTGCGTGTTCGACGCGGCCGGCGGCCCCGACATCCACGGCACGCGCTTCGTCGGCCGTGACGCGGTACGCGCCGCGTTCGAAGCCGTGTTCAAGACCTTCCCCGACGCGCACTGGGGTCATGGCCGTCACACCGTCGCAGGCGAGCGCGGCGTCTCCGAATGGGTGTTCACGGGCACGCACGCCGAAGGCTGGCGCATCGAAGCCGAAGGCTGCGACCTGTTCGAATTCCGCGACGGACTGATCGCCGTCAAGCGTGCCTTCCGCAAGGAACGAGCGAAGCAGCCGGCCTGAGCGCACCGCCCGGGCCACCGTGCCCGACGCGCATTTTGAAACGAATCATTTCATTTCATTCCACATTCCTCGGCAGCGGGCGGAATGACTTGACCGGCCTTCCCCAGCAAATAGCATCTGGAACACGACGTTCCGTTAATTGAACAATCGGAGACAACCCATGAGCGAACAATCCACTTCCCTGCGTGCATCGGCGAACGGCCCGCAGGACATGACGCCGTCCGAAGCCTTCGTCGAGACCCTCGCGGCCAACGGCGTGACCGACATGTTCGGCATCATGGGCTCCGCGTTCATGGATGCGATGGACATCTTCGCGCCGGCCGGCATCCGGCTGATCCCGGTCGTGCACGAACAGGGCGCGGGCCACATGGCCGACGGCTATGCGCGCGTGTCGGGCCGCCACGGCGTCGTGATTGGCCAGAACGGCCCCGGCATCAGCAACTGCGTGACGGCGATCGCGGCCGCGTACTGGGCGCATAGCCCGGTCGTGATCGTCACGCCGGAAGCCGGCACGATGGGCATCGGCCTCGGTGGCTTCCAGGAAGCGAACCAGTTGCCGATGTTCCAGGAGTTCACGAAATACCAGGGCCACGTCACGCACCCGGCGCGGATGGCCGAATTCACCGCGCGCTGCTTCGATCGCGCGCAGGCCGAGATGGGCCCGACGCAGCTGAACATCCCGCGCGACTACTTCTACGGCAAGGTCAAGGTCGAGATTCCGCAACCGCGCCGGCTCGATCGCGGCGCCGGCGGCGAGCAGAGCCTGGACGACGCGGCCGCACTGATCGCGCAGGCGAAGTTCCCGGTGATCATCTCGGGCGGCGGCGTCGTGATGGCCGATGCGATCGAGGAATGCAAGACGCTCGCCGAACGGCTCGGCGCACCGGTCGTCAACAGCTACCTGCACAACGACTCGTTCCCGGCGAACCATCCGCTGTGGTGCGGCCCGCTCGGCTACCAGGGCTCGAAGGCGGCGATGAAGCTGCTGTCGCGCGCGGACGTCGTGATCGCGCTCGGCTCGCGCCTCGGGCCGTTCGGCACGCTGCCGCAGCACGGGATGGACTACTGGCCGAAGGACGCGAAGATCATCCAGATCGACGCCGATCACAAGATGCTCGGCCTCGTGAAGAAGATCTCGGTCGGCATCTGCGGCGACGCGAAGGCCGCGGCGGTCGCGCTCACGCAACGCCTCGAAGGCCGCACGCTCGCGTGCGACGGCTCGCGCGGCGATCGCGCCGACCAGATCGCGACCGAGAAGGCCGCGTGGGAAAAGGAACTCGACGACTGGACGCACGAGCGCGACGCGTACAGCCTCGACATGATCGACGAGCAGAAGCACGAGAAGCCGTTCAGCGGCGGCCAGTACCTGCATCCGCGCCAGGTGCTGCGCGAACTCGAGAAGGCGATGCCCGAGGACGTGATGGTGTCGACCGACATCGGCAACATCAACTCGGTCGCGAACAGCTACCTGCGCTTCAACAAGCCGCGCAGCTTCTTCGCGGCGATGAGCTGGGGCAACTGCGGCTATGCGTTCCCGACGATCATCGGCGCGAAGGTCGCCGCGCCGCACCGCCCGGCCGTGTCGTATGCGGGCGACGGTGCGTGGGGCATGAGCCTGATGGAAACGATGACCTGCGTGCGCCACAACATCCCGGTCACGGCCGTCGTGTTCCACAACCGTCAATGGGGCGCGGAGAAGAAGAACCAGGTCGACTTCTACAACCGCCGCTTCGTCGCCGGTGAACTCGACAACCAGAGCTTCGCGGCGATCGCGCGGGCGATGGGCGCCGAAGGGATCACGGTCGACCGCCTCGAGGATGTCGGCCCGGCGCTCAAGCGCGCCATCGACATGCAAATGAACGAAGGCAAGACGACGATCATCGAGATCATGTGCACGCGCGAACTCGGCGATCCGTTCCGTCGCGATGCGCTGTCGAAGCCGGTACGCATGCTCGACAAGTACAAGGACTACGTGTAAAACGCCGCGTCGCCGACGCACCCCGATGCCGGTCGCGCGCCCCGCTCGTGCGGCCGTTTTTTCTTTTTCTCTGAGCGAACGATGAAAGCCCTCGACCGCATTCTCGACGCCGCGCGCCGTCAGCCGATGCGCATCGCACTGTGCGAAGCCGACGATCCGCGCGTGCTGCAGGCCGCCGCGCGCGCGACGCGCGACGGCATCGCCCGCATCGTGCTCGTCGGCAACCGTGCGGCCATTCACGCGGCGGCCGCGCGCGACGCGATCGATCTCGCCGGCATGACGCTCGTCGATCCGGCCACCGCCGCGCAGCGCGATGCCTATGCCGACACGCTGCATGCGCTGCGCAAGAGCAAGGGCATGACGGCCGATGCCGCGCGCGACGCGGTGCTCGACCCGCTCTGCCACGCGAACCTGATGGTGCGGCTCGGCGATGCGGACGGCTCGGTCGCGGGCGCCGTGCATGCGACGGCCGACGTCGTGCGCGCGGCGATCCAGCTGATCGGCGTCGATCCGGCGTTCCGGATCGTGTCGAGCTTCTTCCTGATGATGCTGTGCGAACCGTTCCACACGATCAAGGGCGGGCTGATCTTCTCCGACTGCGCGCTGGTCGTCGATCCGGACGCCAGTCAACTCGCCGAGATCGCGATGGCCGCCGCCGACAGCGCGCACGCGCTGCTCGGCGAGGAACCGCGCGTCGCGATGCTGTCGTTCTCGACGAGCGGCAGCGCGCATCACGCGGCGGTCGACAAGGTGACGGCCGCGACCGCGCACGTGCGCGAACGCCGCCCCGCGCTCGCGATCGATGGCGACGTACAGCTCGACGCGGCGATCGTCGCGGAAATCGCCGAGCGCAAGATCGCGCATTCGCAGGTGGGCGGCCACGCGAACGTGCTCGTGTTCCCGAGCCTCGAAGCCGGCAACATCGGCTACAAGCTCGCCGAGCGGATCGGCCGCGCGAAGGCCGTCGGCCCGCTGCTGCAAGGCTTGCGCCGCCCTGCGAACGACCTGTCGCGCGGCTGCAGCGCCGACGACGTGTACCACGTGATCGCGGCGACCACCGTGCAGGCGCAGGCGGCCGCGCAGCGCGCCGCAACCGGCGAGGCCGCACACGCATGACCGCCGACAAACTGGCGATCCTGATCGCGGTGATCGGCGCCGGCAGCTATTTCCAGACCGTCACCGGCTTCGGGCTCGGGATGATCGTGATGGGCGCGACGAGCGGCTTCGGGCTCGCGCCGCTCGCCACCGTCGCCACGCTGATGAGCGTCGTGTCGCTCGCGAACGGCGCGACCGCGCTGCCCGGCCGGCTGCACCACATCGACTGGCGCGCGGTCGGCGCGGCGACGCTCGGCATCCTGCCGTCCGTCGTCGCCGGCGTGCTGCTGCTCGAATGCCTGAGCCGCTCGGCGGCCGACCTGCTGCAACTGATCCTCGGCGCGGTCGTGCTGTATGGCGGCCTGAGCGCGGCGCTGCGCCCGACGCCGCTCACCGAGCGCTCGGACAACCGCAGCTTCTTCGTCAGCGGCCTGTTCGGCGGGCTGCTGAGCGGGATGTTCGGCGTGTCGGGGCCGCCGCTGATCTTCCAGTTCTACCGGCAGCCGCTGACGCTCGTGCAGATCCGCTGCGCGCTGATCGTGCTGTTCACGACGACCTCGGCCACGCGCGTGCTGTACAGCGCATGCGAAGGCCAGCTCGATCGCGACATCTGGCTGCTGGCCGCGATCGCGACGCCGGTCGTGATGCTGATGACGGTGGCCGCGCGCCACTACCCGCCGCCGCTGTCGCCGGTCGCGCTGCGCCGGCTCGCGTTCGGCGTGCTGATGGCGATCGGTATCGGGCTGATCGCGACGTCGCTGCCGCCGCTGCTGCATCGCGCTTGATGTCGCGCGGCACGCGCCGCGTCGCACCGCCCTGTTCCCGACGATCGATTCGGACTCGACGCATTCGCGTCGAATGCAGCCGCCCGCGTCACCGCCGCGCGCCGATCCATCCGGCGATTTCGACGAGCCGCTTCATGTCCGGCGCCGATGCAAGATCGATCGCGAGCCGGTGCCGGTAATACGGACCGAGATCGAGCCCGACGCCCAATCCGAGCACTTCGACGCGACCCGCCGACTCCTGGCGCGCAACCACCTGCTTCAGATGGTTGTCGAGGTAGAACGGATCGTTCGCGAGCGCCGTCGCACCGTCCATCGGGCTGCCGTCCGAGATCACGACGAGGATCCTGCGCGCCTCCGGCCGCGCCGCGAGTCGCGCGCACGCCCATTCGACCGCTTCGCCGTCGACACCTTCGCGGAACAGATCAGCCTTGAACAGCGCGGCAATGCCCGAGCGCGCACGGCGCCAGCGGGTATCCGCGTCCTTGAACACCAGGTGGCCGGTTTCGTTGAGCCGGCCCGGATGACGCGGCTTGCCGCGCGCGAGCCAGTCCTGCCGGGCACGGCCGCCGTTCCATGAGAGCGTCGTGAAGCCCAGCACTTCGGTTGCGAGACCGGCGGCATCGCCCGCGCGGGCCAGCGTGTCGACCATCAGCGCGACGCCGTCGATCCACGTCTTCATCGACCCCGAACAGTCGATCAGGAACGCGAGCGCGCAGTCGGCGTGCGGCCGCACACGTTCGAGCCGGAACAGCCGCCGTTCGGCCGGCGAGCTGACCAGTTGCGCGAGCCGGCGGCCGTCGAGACGGCCATGCTCCTCGCCGAACGACCAGCCATCGGCCTGCGGCACGACGAGCGCCGCGCGCAGCACACGTGCGAGCCGCGTGACGTTGATCCGCTGCGCGGCGACCTGGCCGTCGAGCCGGTCGCGATACTCACGCAGCAATGCCGCGCGGATCTGCGCGGCCGGTCGAAGCTCGCGGTCGTAGCGCGTCGTGTATGCACGATAGACGGCGTCGCCGCCCTGCAGCACGACGCTGTCGCCCGTCTCCACGAGTGCCGGCATATCGATGCCGGTGTCGTCGAAATCGACCCACAGCGAGAAATTCGTCAGTGCATCGTCCGGCTCGCGCGCGTCTTCCGTCTCGGTTTCGACGACGGCCGCGCGCGCGTCGCGGATCATCGACGCAATGCGCTTCGCAAGCGCCAGCGCATGTTCCGCGAATGCGCGCTGATCGTGCCGGCACCGCTTGAGCCCCGCGAGCTGCACGCCGATCTCGGGCACGATCGCCGCGCGCGACGCTTCGATCAGGTCTTCCGTCTCTTCGAGCACGGGCCAGCCCGTCAGCCGCGACCACGCGATCTGCGCGACCGTGTACACGAGAATCCCGACATGCGTATCGGCCCGCCCCGACCGGTGAAACGCACGCGACCAGGTCTCGAAGCGATGACGCAGGTTCTGCACGACACCGCGCATGGCGGGCGGCGCGAGCGACTCGCAGCGCAGTTGCTCGAGCATGTCGAACAGCACGCGTTCGACCGGATCGTCGCCGGACAACGCGCGATGCAGGTCCGCATCGGAATGCAGGATGCGCAATGCGGCGCCGTCGGCCGCGCCGCGCCATGACGCGAGATCGTCGTCGGCGGCCTGCGCGCGCAGGTGCGGCGCATGGATCGGCAGCGGCCGCAAGTCGCGGCACACGCGGCCCGCCCGGTAATGCAGCGCCGCGTCACGCGTCAGCGCGCGTACCGTCGACGCACCCAGCGCTTCGCGCG
>NZ_JAAGPH010000207.1:0-9782 GCF_017104705.1 Burkholderia sp. Se-20373
TGCCCGCTGCGGCGCCTGCGCCGCCGCCCAGTGCGCCGCCGACGATCGCGCCCGTGCGTTCGTGTTTGTTCGACGTCACCGCACCGCCCGCGCCACCGCCCACTGCCCCGCCGATCACGGTGCCCGTGCTGCCGCCAATCGCGTTGCCGACCGCCGCGCCGGCGACACCACCCAGCGCGCCGCCCAGTGCGTTGTTCGTGTCACCTGCCACGGCCGGCAGCGACGCCACCGCCGCCGCACCGGCCACCACGGCCATCCCCGCCCATTTCTTCATCATCTGTCTACCCTCTCTGCCTTGCGAGATATCGATGGGCGAATCTAGCACCTTTCCGGAAAGCCCATCGTAATGAAGCGTTAAATCGGGGATTGTCGTGGTCGGATCGTGCGTTTCAGCGGCCTGTGCCTTTTTCCGCGAACGGTCACGGCCGATAATGGACACACCCTTCCTCCCGACATGACGACGCCATTCAAGCTGGGCGACCACGTCCGCTGGAATTCCGAAGCCGGTTTCATGTGCTCGGAAGCGGTGTGGTGGCGCTGCCACCGGCGGATCGTGTCCGACTACCTGATCGCGCGCGGCGAAACGGTGCTGCACATCACGGCCCCCCACCGCGTGGAACCCGCGCACCTGACGGCCGGCGCGGTAATCCGGCCCGACGGCACGATCGTCTATCCGGACGCCGGGGACGACGCCACGGCGCCGGGGGCAACCGCGCCCCCGAACGCATAGCGCAGCGCCCCGTTCGATGGCACGGCGGGCAGCGCGTCGCGAACATCGTCAGTTCCGCGCCGATGCGGGCGCGCTGTTCGCCTGCATCAGGCTCGTGCGCACCGTCGGCATCCCCGACGTCACCGCGCCGCCGGCCGGAATCGTCCCGGACGGGGAAGCGCCGACCGGCGGCGCCAGCGCCACGCCACCCAGCGAATTGCCGTACGCGACGATATCGGCGGCCGGGCAGTTGTTCGTCAGCAGCGACACCGGCATGCCGGCGATCGACGCGAGCGCCGTGTCGGCCACCGCGAAATGGCAGACGTTCCCCAGCGCCCGGAAGCCGTCATAGCCCGAGCCCGATACGCGGTTGCCCTTCACGACGACGTATGACACCGTCCCCGACCAGGTATCGAGCTCGATCGCGGCCTGATGGGTAGGCGGCAGGCCGTTGTTCGCATTCGTACCGTCCTGGATCGCGCCGACGACGTTGTTCTCGATCACGACGTCCGACACGCCGTAGCTCTTCCAGCTATCCTCCTGCGCGACCAGGATGCCGGCTGCCTTCTGAACGCCGCTGACGGTGTTGTTCGAAATCGTCACGGTCCGCCCGCCGACCACGGCGATGCCGCGCCCCCAGTAATTGCCCGACACCGTATTCCCGTCGATCAGCACGTTGGCGCTGAGGCGGCCGTCGGCCTGATAGCTGACGACGGCGATCAGGTCGTCGCCGGTGTCCTTCACCGTGTTGCCGCGCACCAGCACGTTGGTCGCGCCATAGGTGGCGTGGATGCCGTCGGCCAGCGTCGCCTGCACGGTGTTGCCCACGATCGCCACGTTGCTGCCGCCATAGATGAAGATCCCGGCGCTGGCGCCGCCCTGGATCGTCACGCCGAGCACCTGGACGCCGGTGCCCGTCACCTCGACCTTCGTCGATGCGGGCGTCGTCAGCCGCGTCGTGCCCGTGCCGACCAGCGTGACGCCGACGAGCGTCGAACCGCTGCCGCTCATCACGATGGTCTGATTGGCCGGATCCGTCGCGACCAGCGTTGCCCCATAGCCCGAGATCACGACGTTCGTTCTGGACACCGTCAGCGACCGGCCGACGGTGTAGCGTCCCGGCGCGAGCACGAGGCGCTGGCCCGGCTGCAATGCATCGAACGCGGCCTGCAGCGCGTCGGCCTGGTCGCCGCCGTTCGCCGTCGGCTGGACGGTCACGGCCGGAAGCACCGGCGCGCTGCGCGACGAGTGCGCATGACGAGCACCGCCCGGCGTGTAGGCGGCCGCCGGCGATGCGGCGAAACATGCGGTGCAGATCAGGCAGACGGCCGTACTCGGACCGACCCCTCGAAACGACTTTTTCATGGTTGTTCTCTCTCGCCCGTTCGCCCGCGACGACCGGCCAACGGCTGACGGTCGCGAGGCGTTCGAGCAACGGCGATCGCACGGCGCGTGGCACACGCGGCGCACCATCCCGACTGCGACATTCATTTGCTCCGCCGATGCGGCGGAGCAACGGCAACGAAGCGCCGTCGCGTGGCCGCGATCGACACCCGGTCGCCTGTTCGCCCGCCGGCGCGCATGCGTGTCCCCCGAGAAAAGGCGGCCCGATTCCGACGCGCCGGCACCGCGTGGCCGGAATCGAACCCGTCAACAGGAACTGCGTTCCCGAGCGCACCGGGCGCCGGCTGACCCCCAACCCTGCCGGTTCTTTCCCGCCGCTCATCAACCAGTCTATTTCGCGCGCGTCGTTCGACAATCCGACATTGGCCGCACGACGTCGTAAGACCGCCCGTCCGCCCGCCCGGGCCATCCTCGACGTTGGTCGCGGGCTGGCCGGCGTCATCGCTTGCACCGGCCGGGAAGGCTCGCGACGACACTGCGATCGCAGCAGTTCACGCCGTCAGCGGTCCTGCATTACCATGCATGCGTTCACCGCGCCTGCCCGCCTCCGGCAGGCGCGCCCCGTCACCTTCCGCTCCCGCTCCAATGCTCGCGCTCGTCATCCTCGCCGGCCTCTGGGCCGGACTGCAGAACACCCTCGCCGGCGGCGGCTCGTTCGTCACGCTGCCCGCGCTGATCGTGTCGGGCATGTCGCCGCTCGCGGCGAACATCACGTCGACGGTCGCGCTGTTTCCCGCGCAGGTCACGACCGGCTGGGCGAGCCGCAACATGGTGCGCGGCGTCGGCAAGCTGTCGTTTCGCGCGATGTTCTTCATCAGCGTGGTCGGCGGTGCGCTCGGCGGGCTGCTGTTGCTGAAGACCCCGTCGTCGATCTTCTCGCGCCTCGTGCCGTGGCTCGTGCTGTTCGCGACGATCGTGTTTGCGTGGGGCAGCTTTTTCCGCAAGCCGAGCGAAGGCACGGCCCACCTCGGCACCGTCCCCGCCGCGCTCTCGCAGTTCATGATCGCGATCTACGGCGGCTACTTCGGCGGCGGGCTCGGCTTCCTGATGATGGCCGTGCTGACGATGGCCGGACTGTCGCCGCGCCATGCGATGTCGACGAAGAATGCGCTCGCGGGCGTGATGAACGCATCGGCCGTCGTGCTGTTCCTGACGTCGCCGCACCTGCACTGGGGCAAGGCGCTCGCGCTCGGCGGCGGCGCGATCGCCGGCGGGCTGCTCGGCACCTGGGCGCTGCATCGCGTGAACGAACGCGTGCTGCGGATCGGGATCGTCTGCATCGGCGCGGTGCTGACCGTCGGGTTGTTCGTCAAGCCGATCTGACGCGCGCCCACGCCTGCCGCCGTCGCGGCAATTGATGAGCAAACCGCAAGACGTCTTTCGCATATCTCGTTTGCCGTGACGACGGTGTCCGCCCACAATCCGGGGGGTCGTCGTCATCGCCCTCTCGCGGGCACCGACCGGCACTGCGCGGCCGCCATTCCGATTCACCGCCGGCGGCCCGGCACATCGCGTCACACACGCTCCCTCGACATCGGCGCCCCATGCGGCGGCGGCACGCTTGCCGCCGCGCGGCCCGATGCGCTCCCGGCCAACGGGCCAACAATAACTAGAGGTAGGAGATGCAGGACAACTCGTTGAGGCAAAGCCTCAAGCAACGGCACATCACGATGATCGCGCTTGGCGGCGTGATCGGCGCGGGCCTGTTCGTCGGCTCCGGCGCCATCATCGCGACCGCCGGCCCCGCGGCGATCCTGTCGTACCTGATCGGCGGCGTGATCGTCACGCTGGTCATGTTCATGCTCGGCGAAATGGCGTCCCGCAACCCCGACAGCGGATCGTTCTCCACCTACGCGAGCAGTTATCTCGGCGAATGGGCCGGCTTCGCGGTCGGCTGGCTGTACTGGTTCAAGTCGATGATGACGATCACCGTCGAGGCGATCCTGCTCGGCGCGATCCTCCACGATTTCCTGCCGTGGCTCCCCGTGTGGGGCGGCGCGCTGTTCATGCTCGTCACGCTGATCGCGAGCAACGCGTACTCGGTGCGCTCGTTCGGCGAAGCGGAATACTGGCTGTCGTTCGCGAAGGTGACGACGATCATCGTCTTCATGGCGCTCGGCGCCTCGATCCTGCTCGGCTTCCAGCCGCGCATTCCCGCGCCGGGGCTCGTGAACCTGACCGATCACGGCGGCTTCATGCCGAACGGCATGTCGCCCGTGCTCGCCGGCGTGATGGTCGTGATCTTCTCGCTCGGCGGCAGCGAAATCGCGGCCGTCGCGGCGGGCGAATCCGAGAACCCGAGCAAGAACGTGATCCGTGCAATCAAGAGCGTGATCGTGCGCGTGATGGTGTTCTACGTCGGCTCGGTGTCGATCCTGATCCTGTGCATGCCGTGGACCGACAAGGCCAACCTGAAATCGCCGTACGTGTCGCTGTTCAGCATGGCAGGCTTCACGGGCGCGGCCGTCGCGATGAAGATCGTGCTGTTCGTGTCGTTCATGTCGGTGATGAACTCGTTCCTGTTCTCGAACTCGCGCATGCTGTTCTCGCTCAGCCAGCGCGGCCACGCGCCCGCGATGTTCGGCCGGACCAACGCGAAGGGCGTGCCGATGAACGCGCTGGTGCTGTGTCTCGCGATCTGCGTGTCGATCCTCGGCGTTCACTTCGTGAGCGGCGGCGACCTGTTCCTGATGCTCGCGAAAAGCAGCGGCGCGTTCGTGATGATCGTGTGGATCTTCATCATCGTCGCGCACTTCGCGATGCGCCGGCAGGAGAAGCACGCGCCCCGCGATCCGCAGGCGTTCCGCGCGTGGTTTTATCCGGTGTCGAACTGGATCGCGCTGCTGGCGCTGGTGGCCGTGCTCGGCTCGCAGGCGTTCAACCCGGATTCACGCTTCCAGTTCTGGTTCACGGTATTGACGGCGCTGGCGATCGTCGCAGCGTATTTCCTGCGCCGCAAGCCGGTGCCGCTCGGCGAGACGGCCGGCGCGAAGGCGCGCTGACCGTTGCCCCAGGCGGGCGAGCGGCGCGCCGGTCGGCCGCCGCTCAGTTGCTCGACGTCTCAGTTGCTCAACCTCTTGGCCGCTCAGCCGAACGGCCGCACGCCGATCAGCCAGCCGTGCAGGAACCGCGCGAAGACGGCCCACACGACGAGCCCGGCCACGATCGCCACGACGTCGCCCGACAGCCTGCCTGCCGGATAGCGCACGCCATCGCGGCGATCCCGCGCGCGCCACACGACGAAATCGACCAGCGCCCATACGAAGAACGCGCCGAACAGCACGACAGCGTGCAGCGTGCCGTTCGCGAGCAGGTGCGCGATGGCCCACACCGCCACGCCGGCCACCATCGGATGGCCGACGAGCGTCTTGATGCGGTTGCCGGGCACGTAGGAGGCGGCGATCAGCACGAAGGCGATCGCGGTCAGCATGCCGGTGAGGTGACGCACGCCGACGGGCGACACCCACAGCAGCGTCGCGCCCTGGCGCGCGATGCCGTACCCCCAGATGATCAGCACGAAGCCGATGATCGACGCGATCGCATAGGGGCCCTTCCAGCGCTTCTCGCCGATCCGCTCGATCGTCGCTGACCGCCAGCCGTCCGCGACGATCCGGATCGAGTGCACACCGAGGAAGATCGCTAAACCGAGAATCAGGACGAGCATCGGCTGTCTCCGTCTGGAATGATGAGTGGGGGGAAGCGTCCCGCGCGGCGTACGATGCGCCGTTCGCGGAGCCGGCGGCGCGGCCGGCGCGGGTCGCGCCGGGCACGGGTGCAACCCGCGCCGATCATAAACGCCGAGGCCGCCGTTGTGAAGCATGAGGGATATGCGGTGCGGCACGAGCTTGACGCTTTCGTGACTGTGTCCCTCCCCGGCCGCCCTTGTGCCAGCCGGCGCACGTCGCGTGAATCACCGGGCGACGGCCGGATCGACAAAAGAGAAAAAGTCGCGCGGCGTTTGCTTCGCGCGGCCGGCACTATGTTTGCTCGCGCTTCGCCGGGGATTTCGCTGCCGGTTTCGACGTCGGTTTGGTGGTTCGCTTCGATGCCGGCTTGGCTTCCGGTGCAGAAGCAGGTTTCGGCGACGCTTTCGATGCCGGTTTGGCGACTCGCTTCGACGCGGGCTTCGCTTCCTGCGCCGGCGCACGCTTCGGCGACGCTTTCGATGCCGGCTTGGCTTCCTGCGCGGGCGCCGATTTCGATAACGCTTCCGAATCCCGCTTGGCCGCCCGCTTCGACGCAGGCTTCGCTTCCAGCATCGGCTTCGCTTTCGACACCGCCCTCGCCTTGCGCTTCGGCGGCCCCGCCAGCAGCGCCGCGCGATACGCGCTGCGGCACCAATCGAACAGTGCGCCGGCATCCTCGAGCACGTCGGCCGGCGTTTCGTAATAGCCGTCGAGCGAAACCGTGCGCGTGGGCCGCTCGTACGAGAACGGCCCCATCCCCGCCGCGACGAACGCCGGACGGTTCACGTCGTCGACACGCAGGAACAGCGACCCGCGCGACATGAAGCCGAACATCACGCCGTCGAGCCGCATCGCCGCACCGCTGAAGAAGCGCACGACCGTGACGTTGCCGAGCGGCGCGAGCTGATACGCAATCTCCTCGCCGTGCGCCTTTTCCGATTGCCAGCTCATGCGGATGCCGTGCAGCGCTGCGTCCACGCGTCGAGCTCGGCTTCGTCGAAGCCGACCGCCGCCGCGCTCTCGCGAATCTGCCGCCATGTCGCGCGGTCGACCGGTATGCCGCCGGCACCGCGCGCCGCGCGGCTCGCTTCCTCCGGCTCGCCGGGCACCTGCACGGGCGCATCGCCGGCCTGCGGCGACGCCTTCGCCCATGCGACGAACGCATCGGCTTCGCGCTGCGCGTCGGCCGCATCGAACGCGTTCGGATCGATCAGCACCGACAGCATCCCGTTGACGATCGCGCTCGTCTTCTGCAGCGTGTCGCCGTAAGTCGTATGCCCGCCGACGAGCGCGCCGCCGAAAATCTCGCACATCGCCGCGAGCGCGTAGCCCTTGTGCAACCCGAACGGCAGCAGCGCACCGAACGGCTGCTCGTGCATCACGGCCGGATCGTCGGTCGGCTGGCCGCGGGCGTCGATCAGCGACCCGGCCGGCACGCGCTTGCCCTGGTTGTACGCGACGCGCGTCTTGCCGTACGCGATCGCGCTCGTCGCGAAATCGAGCAGCAGCGGCGGCCGGCCCCCACGCGGATACGCGGCGCAGAACGGGTTCGTGCCGAAGCGCGGATCGGTGCCGTGCAGCGGCGCGACCAGCAGGTCGCCCGGCACGTTGACGAAATGGAACGACACGAGCCCCGCGCGCGCGCACTGCTCGGCCCAGTGCCCGATGCGGCCGAGATGATGCACGTCGCGCAACCCGATCGCGCAGATGCCCATGCGTCGTGCGCGCTCGATCCCTTCGACCATCGCCTCGAACGCGATCACCTGGCCGAAGCCGCGTCCGCCGTCGATCGTCAGCACCGCGCCGCCGTCGCGCGCGATCGACGCGTGCCCGTTCAGCTGCAACTGCCCTTCCCGCCACGACGCGACGTAGTTCGGGATCATCCCGATCCCGTGCGAATCGTGGCCCGCGAGATTCGCGCCGACCAGGTGATCGGCGACGAGCCTTGCCTCGCGCTCGCTGCTGCCGGCCCGTTCCCAGAGCGCCGCGACGAATGCATGCAGCGGTTCGGCGCGCATGCGCAGCGGTTCGGTATCGGGCGTCGGCAGTGCGGTCATCGGCAAGGTTCCGTGAGGTTGGGTCGGATAGTTGTCACTGCTGAGCGTCCAGCGCTCAGCGCGCGGTCGCGATCACGTCCGCGACCGCCGCCGTCAGCTTCTTCGCATAGGGCACGTGCAGGAATTCGTTCGGGCCATGCGCGTTCGACTTCGGTCCGAGCACGCCGCACACCATGAACTGCGCGGACGGGAACCCTTCCTGCAGCACGTTCATCAGCGGGATCGTGCCGCCGAGGCCCATGTACGCGCAGTCGGCGCCGAAGTGGCGACGCGATGCGGCATCGAGCGACGACGCGAGCCACGGCGCGAGATCCGGCGCGCTCCAGCCCGTCGCGGCACCCGCGTCCGGCTTGAACGTGACCTTCGCGTTGTACGGCGGATCGAGTTCGAGCAATTCCTTCAGCTGCTGCACGGCCTGCGCGGCGTCGACGAGCGGCGGCAGGCGCAGCGACAGCTTGAACGCGGTGCGCGGACGCAGCACGTTGCCCGCATCGGCGAGCGCGGGCAGGCCGGCCGCGCCGGTGACCGACAGCGACGGACGCCACGTCGAATTTAGCAGCGCCTCGCGCGGATCGGTCGTGGTCGGCAGCACCGGCTTGCCGTCCGCGCCGCAGGCCCACGGCAGCCCCTTCCATACGGCGTCGCCGAGGATCGACGCGGCCGCTTCGGCTTCGCGCACGCGGCTGTCGGGAATCTCGCAATGGAACACGCCCGGCAGCAGGTTGCCGTTCTTCGCGTCTTCGAGGCGCTCGAACAGCTGGCGCATCACGCGGAAGCTCGACGGCGCGATGCCGCCGAACACGCCCGAGTGCACGCCTTCCTCGAGCACTTCGACCTGCAGGTCGCCGGACACGAGCCCGCGCAGCGACGTGGTGAGCCACATCTGGTCGTAGTTGCCGGCGCCCGAATCGAGGCACACGACGAGCGACACCTGGCCGAGCCGGTCGCGCAGCGCGTCGACGTACGGCAGCAGGTCGTAGCTGCCCGATTCCTCGCAGGTCTCGATCAGGCCGACGCAGCGCGGCCGCTCGATGCCCTGCTCGTCGAGCGCGCCGAGCGCCGCGAGGCTCGCGTAGATCGCATAGCCGTCGTCCGCGCCGCCGCGGCCGTACAGCTTGCCGTTCTCGTACTTCGGCGTCCACGGGCCGAGGTCCGCGCGCCAGCCGTCGAATTCGGGCTGCTTGTCGAGGTGGCCGTACAGCAGGATCGTGTCGGTGCTGCCCGGGCGCGTGGCGGGCGATTCGAAGAAGAT
Source organism: Burkholderia sp. Se-20373 (assembly GCF_017104705.1). Taxonomy (NCBI): domain Bacteria; kingdom Pseudomonadati; phylum Pseudomonadota; class Betaproteobacteria; order Burkholderiales; family Burkholderiaceae; genus Burkholderia; species Burkholderia sp. Se-20373. The sequence goes on from NZ_JAAGPH010000207.1 coordinate 9,109, forward strand.
CACCGGCGTGCGGCCGGGCAGGCGCACGATCTCGAGCTTCAGGCCCTTCACGGGCTGGCGCTCGGCCCACTGCGCGGCATCGGTGACGACGCGCTCGAGATAGCCGCGCTTCGCCCAGTCGGGGTCGAATGCGGGGCTCTTCGCGGGGATCGCGATGTAGTCGGTCAGGGCGTGGAGGATTTCATCGTTCCACTTGCGCTCGATGAAGGTAACGAGCTTGTCATGGTCGAGGACGGGGGTAGTGTCGACGGAGGTCATGGTGGGGGTGCCTGGATCGGGCTGACGAAAACCCAGATGATACGCCGATGCTTCCGCACCGGCGCCCCCTGCCCGGTCGCTCAGGCCGCCTGCGGAAACGCGTCGCGCAGCCCCGCCGCGCACGCGAGCGCGTCCCGCCACAGACGTTGCGTCAGTTCGCCCGCATCCGCTTCACGCGTGAGTGCCGCCGCCTCGCCCGACCACAGCAGCGAGAAGTCGTCACGACCTTGCCGCTCGAACGCGCCGCGCAGCGGATCGACCGCGGCCGTCGCGAGCGGGAACGCCGGCGCGAGCGCGCTCATCGGCCCCTGCTCGCGCATGAAGCGCGTCAGGAGCCCGCGCGCGGGGCGGCCCGTGTACAGGTTGGTCATGCGCGTGCCGTCGTCGCGCGCGGCACGCACCGCCGCGCGATGCTG
>NZ_JAAGPH010000208.1:0-9807 GCF_017104705.1 Burkholderia sp. Se-20373
CACCACGCGACAGCAAATCGGAAAACTGGAGGCGATTGCGCCCCTGGCCCGCCGGCAGGCGAACGACTACGCGTCGCTGGTTGATGAGAAATACGTCGCGCGCACTGACTATTTGGACAAGGAGCAGGAGGCATGACCGCAGTGCAGAAGATCAAAGTGTTGTGCGTCGACGATTCGGCGCTGATCCGCAGCCTGATGACCGAGATCATCAACAGCCAGCCCGACATGACGGTGTGCGCGACCGCGCCCGACCCGCTCGTCGCGCGCGAGCTCATCAAGCAGCACAACCCCGACGTGCTCACGCTCGACGTCGAAATGCCGCGCATGGACGGGCTCGACTTCCTCGAGAAGCTGATGCGCCTGCGGCCGATGCCGGTCGTGATGGTGTCGTCGCTGACCGAGCGCGGCTCGGAAATCACGCTGCGCGCGCTCGAACTCGGCGCGGTCGATTTCGTCACGAAGCCGCGCGTCGGGATTCGCGACGGGATGCTCGACTATGCGGAAAAGCTCGCCGACAAGATCCGCGCGGCGTCGCGGGCGCGTGTGCGCCAGGCGCCGCAGCCGCAGGCCGCCGCACGCGCGGCGGACAGCCACCCGGCCGCGCCGATGATCAACAACCCGCTCGTCAGTACCGAGAAGCTGATCATCATCGGCGCGTCGACGGGCGGCACCGAGGCGATCCGCGAAGTGCTGACGCCGCTGCCGCCGGATGCGCCGGCCGTGCTGATCGCGCAGCACATGCCGCCGGGCTTCACGAAATCGTTCGCGCAGCGGCTGAACGGCCTGTGCCGGATCGCGGTCAAGGAAGCCGAGCACGGCGAGCGCGTGTTGCCGGGTCACGCGTATATTGCGCCGGGCCACGCGCACCTGTTGCTTGCGAGAAGCGGGGCGAACTATATTGCGCAACTGTCGGACGAGCCGCCGGTGAACCGGCACCGCCCGTCGGTCGACGTGCTGTTCCGCTCGGCGGCGACGCACGCGGGCAAGAACGCGCTCGGGGTGATCCTGACCGGGATGGGCCGCGACGGCGCGGCCGGCCTGCTGGAGATGAAACGCGCGGGCGCTCACACGTTCGCGCAGGATGAAGCAAGCTGCATCGTGTTCGGGATGCCGCGCGAGGCGATCGCGCTCGGCGGCGCGGACGAGATCGTGCCGCTCGCCGAGATGAGCCGTCGCGTGATGGCGCGCCTGGCGACGATGGGCGACCGCGTGCAGCGCGTTTGAATGGAATGTCACGGGGCGCGTGCCACGATACGCGTCCCGACGGAAACGAATCTGGAAAGGAACGACGATGGACAAGAGCATGAAAATCCTGGTGGTGGACGATTTCCCGACGATGCGCCGGATCGTCCGCAACCTGCTCAAGGAACTGGGCTATTCGAACGTCGACGAGGCCGAGGACGGCGCGGCCGGCCTCGCGCGCCTGCGCGGCGGCGGTTTCGACTTCGTGATCTCCGACTGGAACATGCCGAACCTCGACGGTCTCGCGATGCTGAAGGAAATCCGCGCGGACGCGACGCTCACGCACCTGCCGGTGCTGATGGTCACGGCCGAGTCGAAGAAGGAGAACATCATCGCGGCCGCGCAGGCCGGCGCGAGCGGGTACGTCGTGAAGCCGTTCACGGCCGCGACGCTCGACGAGAAGCTGAACAAGATCATCGACAAGATGGCGAAGACCGGGAGCTGACGTGAACGAGCCGATCCATGCCGCGCTGACCGGCGCCGGGTTCAGCGCCGACGGCCAGGCCGAGGGCGCCGATTTCGCGAGCGACCGCATCCTCGCGCGCATCGGCCATGTCACGCGCGCGCTGCGCGATTCGATGCGCGAGCTCGGGCTCGACAAGCATGTCGAGCGGGCGGCGGAAGCCGTGCCCGATGCGCGCGACCGGCTGCGCTACGTCGCGACGATGACCGAACAGGCCGCCGTGCGCGTGCTGAACGCGATCGAGGTCGCGAAGCCGATGCAGGAGCGCATCCAGAACGAAGCCGAGGCGCTCGACGCGCGCTGGGCGCAGTGGTACGCGGCACCGATCGAGCACGCGGAAGTGCGCGAGCTGATGGACGATACGCGCACGTTCCTGCGCACGCTGCCCGAGTCGGCCTCGGCCACCCGCGCGCAACTGCTCGAGATCATGCTCGCGCAGGATTTCCAGGACCTGACCGGGCAGGTGATCAAGAAGATCATGGACATGGTCTACCTGATTGAGCAGCAGCTCCTCACGGTGCTCGTCGAGAACATCGCGCCCGAGCGGCGCGAGCAGTTCGCCGCCACCGCGGCCGCGCTCGCGGCCGAGCAGATCAGCCCGACCGGCAGCCCCGAGTCGCTGCTGAACGGCCCGCAGATCGCGCCGGAAGGCAAGACCGACGTGGTCCAGGACCAGGGGCAGGTGGACGACCTGCTCGCCAGCCTGGGCTTCTGACCTGCCGCAGGCATCGGCGCGCCGCGTATCGCAGCGGCGCCCGATGCCCGCGTCACACGTTCCCCGCACCGCTTTCCCACGCACGTCTCACCTGCGAGGCCCAGGGTCGTCCTGCGTCAAATTGACACTTCGACACACTCAGCAGGCATACTACGCGTCAGCAGCAACGTAGCGTCATTCGTACGATTTCATATGTTGGCAGGTGGCGCGGGCGCGATGGCCGCACCGCCGTCGACGAAGCCAGTCCCTTGGGGGGGAACGTGAAGCTGAAACGCTTGGGCTGGGCCGTCGCGCACGCGACGGCTGCAATGGGTGTGCTGTGGAGCGTCCACGCATACGCGGAACTGGGCGGCGCGCCGATGTCGCCGCCGGCGGACGATCAGGCCGCGACCGTGCGCGCCTTGCAGCGCGCGATGCGTTCGGCAGACGGCATGCAGACGAGCACGGCCGCCTATACCGTCCGCGAGATCACGCTCGGATCGGGCACCGTCATCCACGAATACACGTCGGCCGCCGGCAGCGTGTTCGGCCTCGCATGGCAAGGGCCGACGATGCCGGATCTCGCGTCGCTGCTCGGCAGCTATTTCCCGCAATACACCGCAGGCGTCCAGGCGGCGCACCAGGCGCGCGGCTGGCGCGCGCCCGTGTCCGTCGACACCAGCGGCCTCGTGATCCGGACCGGCGGCCACATGGGCGCCTTCTCGGGCCAGGCGTGGCTGCCGGCGGCGCTGCCTGCCGGCCTGACCGGCACCGACATCCAGTGACAGCGGGAGAGCGATCTTGAGCATTCCTCGTACATTCAAGCGCTGGCTCGGCGTGCTGGGCCTCGCGGCGGCGACGGCCGTCCTCGTGACGGCATGCGGCGGCGGAGACGGCGGCGGCAGCAGCTCGGGCAGCAACGGCAACGGCGGCAACAACGGTAACGGCGGCTCGGACGGCAATTCCGGGAACACGGCCGTCATCACCGTCAACGCCGGCGTCGCGAACGTGATCAACATCCCGACCGTCAGCCTGAAGGTCTGCGCGCCGGGCACGTCGAACTGCCAGGTGGTCAACAACGTGCTCGTCGATACCGCGTCCTACGGGCTGCGGCTCGTCGGCAGCGCCGTGTCGGGCGTGCTCGGCAGCCTCCCGCAGGTGACGAGCGGCGGCGCGCCGGTCGCCGAGTGCGGCAAGTTCGTGTCGAGCTATACGTGGGGGTCGGTGCGCACGGTCGACCTCTCGATCGGCTCCGAGCAGGCGAGTTCGCTGCCCGTGCAGATCATCGGCGACCTCGGCACGACCAACGTGCCGAGCTCGTGCACGAACGGCGGCGCGTCGGCCAACTCGGCGAGCGCGCTCGGCGCGAACGGGATCCTCGGCATCGGGCCGGCGCCGGTCGACTGCGGCACGACCTGCGCGACGTCGACGTCGACGAACAACAACTATTACGCGTGCCCGAACGGCAACAACGCGAACTGCACGGTCGCGCTCGTGCCGGTGGCGCAGCAGGTGGCCAACCCGGTGCATCGCTTCGCCGACAGCAGCGGGGTGAGCGTGAGCATGCCGAAAATTTCGGACAGCGGGCAGGCCAGCGCAACCGGCACGCTGACGTTCGGCCTGCCCGACCTGACCGGGAAGACGGTGATGACGTCGACCACGACGGGCGACGTCAGCGCGACGTTCCAGGGGCGCAACGTGACCGCGTTCTTCGATACGGGTTCGAATGCGTACTTCTTCAACGATACGTCGGGCACGTTGCCGGCCTGCCCGAAGAACACGCAGTTCTACTGCCCGTCGACGACGACCAGCAATTCGGCGACGCTGACCGGCCAGAACGGCGTGAGCGGCACGGTGACGATGCCCGTCGTGAACGCGGATTCGCTGTTCTCGAACCCGTCGACGTTTGCGTTCAACGACATCGCCGGCCCGTTCGGTTCGTCCAGCTGGCTCGATATCGGCATGCCGCACTTCTACAACCGGACGATCTACTTCGGGATGGACAAGACCGCGAGCGGCGGCGCGGCGCCTTTCGTCGCGTTCTGACGCGGCACGGCGAGACGCAGGACCCAGGGGGCGAGCGATCGCCCCCTTTTTTTATTCGGCGGCCGTGCGCGGCACGACGGGTCCGACCGGCGCGCCGCGGCGCGCGGGCATAGCGCCTACGATGTAATACCGGCACCCGTGCCGACACGACATCGAGGAGGCAGCGCCATGAACCCGCGCATACAACGCATCACGCCGTTCCTGTGGTTCGACCGCGACGCCGAGGCGGCCGCCGGTTTCTACGTATCGGTGTTCGACAATGCGCGCATCGTGCACGTCGCGCGCTACGGCAAGGCCGGCGCGCACGCGTCCGGCAGCGCGGAGGGCGCGGTGATGACCGTCGCGTTCGAACTCGACGGGCAGGCCTTCGTCGCGCTGAACGGCGGCCCCGCGTTCCAGATCACGCCGGCCGTGTCGTTCGTCGTCAACTGCCGGGACCAGGACGAAATCGACCGCTACTGGGCGCGCCTGTCGGAAGGCGGCGACGAGCGTGCGCAGCAGTGCGGCTGGCTGCGCGACCGCTTCGGCGTGTCGTGGCAGGTCGTGCCGGCGCAGATGAGCGAGCTGATGACGGGCGATCCGGCGCGCGCGGAGCGCGTGATGGCGCAGGTGATGACGATGAAGAAGCTCGATCTCGACGCGCTGCAGCGGGCGGCGGCGGGCTAGGCGGCAGGGCCGGCGTGCCCGCGCAGCCGGCGGCCAGCGCGCAGGCAAGCGACAGCAACGGAACGAGCGGATGACGGAGCATGGTGCGGTTCGACCGGAATCGGCGAGTCGTGGCGAAGCGTAGCGCGCTTTGCACGCCCGCGTAATGCCGGCCGGTCAATCGAATGCGGCACACTCGCCGCCGATTATCGGATCGCATTCGATTTCATTCGGATGTAATCAAATACCGGATTATCCGGGGCTGTCGTTTCTGTCAGGTCTTCAAGATTATTAAAATGACGCGGCATGCAAGCCGACGACCCCGGATTCCGCTATTGCAGCCATTCCCGCACCGTGCGGGGCGGCGAGACGGCGTCGTGCGCGCACTACCCGGCATGTGAAAAGAGATGGAGCCAGGCGACATTCAAACATATAATGCCGGCGTTGTTTCCGGGGTCGTTTATATAAAACATGAGGGTAATAAAATGAATTTTTCCGAAGCCGTTCGTTCCGCACTCAATAAATACGCGACATTCGAAGGCCGCGCGCGTCGTGCCGAATACTGGTATTTCGCGCTGCTGACCACGGTGCTGTCGATCGCCGCGCAGATCATCGGCGTGGCCGGCCGCGACGGCGGCCTGATCACGCTGCTGCTGCTCGCCGTGCTCGCCCTGATTTCGCTGGCGCTGATCATTCCGGGCATCGCGGTCAGCGTCCGCCGCCTGCACGATACGGGCCGCTCGGGCTGGTTCCTGCTGCTCGCGCTGATTCCGGTCGTCGGCGGCATCCTGCTGCTGGTATGGACGTGCACGCGCGGCACCGAAGGTCCGAACCGCTTCGGCGCGGACCCGATCGTGGCGGCCTGACCGACGCCTGCCCCGACGCGCGACGCCGCCGCGTCGGGGCCCGATGTCGCGTCGTATTCGCCGCGCCGCCTCACAGCTTCGCCGTTTTCCGCGTCTTTTCCCGCTTCACGCCGTCGCCGCTCTGCCCGGAGCCGACACCCGTCATCGCCCCCGCCGGCACGCTTTTCCGCCGCGCCGCACCCCGTTCCGTCCCTCGTCCGGCCCGCGTTCGCACCGGCTCGCCCGATTCCCCGAAATACCCCCCTTTCCCGGCTTTGCTCGACCGATCGGCGTTTGACGCCTCCGTGAATAATCGGTGTCACTGGAAAGCGGCATTCCGCCGTACCCGACTGGAGGCCCCGTGGCAGACGAGAGCGATCTCGACAAGACCGAAGCCGCCACTCCCAGGCGCCGCGAGAAGGCGCGTGAGGAGGGGCAGGTCGCGCGTTCGCGCGAACTGGCTTCGTTCGCGCTGCTCGCGGCCGGGTTCTACGGCGCGTGGCTGCTCGCGGGCCCGTCGGGCGGGCATCTGCAGGCGATGCTGCGCGGTGCGTTCACGTTCGATCGCGCGACCGCGTTCGACACGAGCCGGATGCTGTCGGCGGCCGGCAGCGCGAGCCTCGAGGGCTTCGCCGCGCTGCTGCCGATCCTCGCGCTCACCGGCGTCGCCGCGCTGCTCGCGCCGATGGCGCTCGGCGGCTGGCTGATCTCGTCGAAGACGTTCGAGCTGAAGTTCGACCGGCTGAACCCGATCTCGGGCCTCGGCCGGATTTTCTCGATCCAGGGGCCGATCCAGCTCGGGATGTCGTTCGCGAAGACGCTGGTCGTCGGCGGCATCGGCGGCATCGCGATCTGGCGCAGCAAGGACGAGCTGCTCGCCCTCGCGACGCAGCCGCTGCGCGTGGCGCTGCCCGATGCGCTGCACCTGATCGCCGTGTGCTGCGGCACGACGGTCGCCGGGATGCTGGTGGTCGCCGCACTCGATGTGCCTTACCAAATCTGGCAGTACAACAAGAAGTTGCGCATGACGAAGGAAGAAGTGAAGCGCGAGCATCGCGAGAACGAAGGCGATCCGCACGTGAAGGGGCGGATCCGCCAGCAGCAGCGTGCGATCGCGCGCCGCCGGATGATGGCGGCCGTGCCGAAGGCCGACGTGGTCGTGACGAACCCGACGCACTTCGCCGTCGCGCTGCAATACACGGACGGCGAGATGCGCGCGCCGAAGGTCGTCGCGAAGGGCGTGAACCTCGTCGCCGCGCGCATCCGCGAACTCGCGGCCGAACACAACGTGCCGCTGCTCGAAGCGCCGCCGCTCGCGCGTGCGCTGTATCACAACGTCGAACTCGAACGCGAGATTCCCGGCTCGCTGTACTCGGCCGTCGCCGAAGTGCTCGCGTGGGTCTACCAGCTCAAGCGCTTCCGTTCGGAAGGCGGCGCGTTCCCGGCGATGCCGGTCGATCTGGAGGTGCCGGCCGACCTCGACAAGGGCGCGTCGGTTTCCGCCGACGATGAACGCGAGGAGCAGGAAGAGGCGCTCGGTAACGGAGGTACGGCATGAGCACCCCGACCGGCCTGTTCGCGAAGCGCCCGAACATGCTCGCGGGTACCAACCTGCGCGCGCTCGCGGGCCCGATCCTCATCTGCATGATCCTGGGGATGATGATCCTGCCGCTGCCGCCGATGCTGCTGGATCTGCTGTTCACGTTCAACATCGCGCTGTCCGTGATGGTGCTGCTCGTCAGCATGTACACGATGAAGCCGCTCGACTTCGCGGCGTTCCCGAGCGTGCTGCTGTTCTCCACGCTTCTGCGCCTGTCGCTGAACGTCGCTTCGACGCGCGTCGTGCTGCTCGAAGGCCACACGGGCCCGGACGCGGCCGGCCAGGTGATCGAGGCGTTCGGCCACTTCCTGGTCGGCGGCAACTTCGCGGTCGGCATCGTCGTGTTCGTGATCCTGATGATCATCAACTTCATGGTGATCACGAAGGGCGCGGGGCGGATCGCCGAAGTGTCCGCGCGCTTCACGCTCGACGCGATGCCCGGCAAGCAGATGGCGATCGACGCCGACCTGAACGCGGGCCTCATCAACGAAGAGCAGGCGCGCAAGCGCCGCCTGGCCGTGTCGCAGGAAGCCGAGTTCTACGGGTCGATGGACGGCGCGTCGAAGTTCGTGCGCGGCGACGCGATCGCCGGCCTGATCATCATGGCGATCAACGTGATCGGCGGGCTGATCGTCGGGATGGTCCAGCACGACATGAGTTTCGCGGCGGCCGGCACGAACTACACGCTGCTGACGATCGGCGACGGCCTCGTCGCGCAGATCCCGTCGCTGGTGATCTCGACCGCGGCCGGCGTGATCGTGTCGCGCGTCGCGACCGACGAGGACATCGGCACGCAGATCACCGGCCAGCTGTTCACGAACCCGCGCGTGCTGAACATCACCGGCGCGATCATCGTGCTGATGGGGCTGATCCCGGGCATGCCGCACTTCGCGTTCCTCGCACTCGGCGGCGGCGCGATCTGGCTGGCCCGCACGCAGACCAAGCGCGCGGCGGCCCGCAAGGCGGCCGGCGACCTGACCGACATCGCGCCGCCCGCGGTGCTGCCGTCGGACAGCCACGAGGCGACCTGGGACGACGTGCAGCTGATCGATCCGCTCGGCCTCGAAGTCGGCTACCGGCTGATCCCGCTCGTCGACAAGAACAGCGACGGCGAACTGCTCAAGCGCATCAAGAGCATCCGCAAGAAATTCGCGCAGGAAATCGGCTTCCTGCCGCCGGTCATCCATATCCGCGACAACCTCGAGCTGCGGCCGAACGCGTACCGGATCGCGCTGAAGGGCGTCGAGATCGGCGTGGGCGAAGTGTTCCCGGGCCAGTGGCTCGCGATCAACCCCGGCCAGGTGACGGCCGCGCTGCCGGGCGCCGTCACGCAGGATCCCGCGTTCGGGCTGCCGGCCGTGTGGATCGACGTCGCGATGCGCGAACAGGCGCAGGTGTACGGCTACACGGTGGTCGACGCGAGCACGGTCGTCGCGACGCACCTGAACCATCTGGTCGTCCAGCACGCGGCCGAATTGCTCGGCCGCCAGGAAGTGCAGTCGCTCATCGAGCGCACCGGCAAGGATGCGCCGTCGCTCGTCGAGGACCTCGTGCCGAAGACGATCTCGCTGACCACGCTGCAGAAGGTGCTGCAGAACCTGCTCGAGGAAGGCGTGCCGATCCGCGACATGCGCACGATTCTCGAAGCCGTGTCCGAACACGCGGGCCGCGGCGACGCGTTCGAGATCACGGCCGCGGTGCGGCTGTCGCTCGGCCGTGCGATCACGCAGCAGTGGTATCCGGGCACCGGCGAGATGCAGGTGATGGGCCTCGACTCGAATCTCGAGCGCGTGCTGTCGCAGGCGCTCGCCACCGGCGCGAACCCGGGCCTCGAACCCGGCCTCGCGCACAACCTTCTGACCGGCACGCAACAGGCGATGCTGCGTCAACAGAATCTCGGGCTGCCGCCCGTGCTGCTGGTGCAGCACGCGCTGCGCGCGATGCTCGCGCGTTTCCTGCGCCGCAGCCTGCCGCAATTGAAAGTGCTGTCGTATGCCGAAGTGCCGGACACACGCACGATCAAAGTCGTTAACGTCATCGGGGGTTCCGCTTGAACATTCGCAAATTCACCGGCGCAACGAGCCGCGACGCACTTCGTCTGGTGCGCGAGGCGCTCGGCGCCGACGCGGTCGTGCTGTCGAACCGCACGCTCGATGACGGCAGCGTGGAAATCGTCGCCCTGGCAGATTCGGACCTGGCCGCCGTGGCGCCGCCGGCCGCGGCACGCCCGCGCATCGGCTCGCCGCGCCCGCCGGAATCAGTGTCGGCCGCC
>NZ_JAAGPH010000209.1:0-9649 GCF_017104705.1 Burkholderia sp. Se-20373
TGTTCTACGACTCGAACAACGACGGCATCGGCGATTTCCCCGGCCTGATCGCGAAGCTCGACTACATCGCCGAACTCGGCGTCGACACGATCTGGCTGCTGCCGTTCTACCCGTCGCCGCGCCGCGACGACGGCTACGACATCGCCGACTACCGTGGCGTGCATCCCGACTACGGCACGCTGGCCGACGTGCGGCGCTTCATCCGCGAAGCGCATGCGCGCGGCATTCGCGTGATCACCGAGCTGGTGATCAACCATACGTCGGACCAGCATCCGTGGTTCCAGCGCGCGCGCCGCGCGAAGCCCGGGTCCGCGCATCGCGACTACTACGTGTGGTCGGACACCGACACGAAATACGCGGGCACGCGGATCATCTTCCTCGATACGGAAACGTCCAATTGGGCGCACGACCCGATCGCCGGCCAGTACTACTGGCACCGCTTCTATTCGCACCAGCCGGACCTGAACTTCGACAACCCGGCCGTCGTGCGCGAGGTGATGCAGGTGATGCGCTTCTGGCTCGACCTCGGCATCGACGGGCTGCGGCTCGACGCAGTGCCGTATCTCGTCGCGCGCGAAGGCACCAGCAACGAGAACCTGCCCGAGACGCACGCGATCCTGAAGCGGATCCGCGCGACGATCGACGCCGAGTATCCGAACCGGATGCTGCTCGCGGAGGCGAACCAGTGGCCGGAAGACGTGCAGGAATACTTCGGTAACGAGGACGAATGCCACATGGCGTTCCATTTCCCGCTGATGCCGCGCATCTACATGTCGATCGCGAGCGAGGACCGCTTCCCGATCGTCGACATCATGCGGCAGACGCCGGAGCTCGCGCCGAGCAACCAGTGGGCCGTGTTCCTGCGCAACCACGACGAGCTGACGCTCGAGATGGTCACCGACTCCGAGCGCGACCTGCTGTGGCAGACCTATGCGAGCGACCGGCGCGCGCGGCTGAACCTCGGCATCCGGCGCCGGCTCGCGCCGCTGATGGAACGCGACCGGCGCCGCATCGAGCTGATCAACTCGCTGCTGCTGTCGATGCCGGGCACGCCGGTGATTTACTACGGCGACGAGCTCGGGATGGGCGACAACATCCACCTCGGCGACCGCGACGGCGTGCGCACGCCGATGCAGTGGTCGTCGGACCGCAACGGCGGCTTCTCGCGCGCCGACCCCGAACAGCTCGTGCTGCCGCCGGTGATGGGCGCGCTGTACGGCTATGACGCGGTCAACGTCGAGGCGCAGACGCGCGACCCGCATTCGCTGCTGAACTGGACGCGCCGCATCCTGTCGACGCGCCGCGCGTCGCAGGCGTTCGGGCGCGGCACGATCCGCTTCCTGCGCCCGGAGAACCGCAAGGTGCTCGCGTACCTGCGCGAGCTGGACGGCCACGATCCGGTGCTGTGCGTCGCGAACCTGTCGCGGGCGTCGCAGGCCGTCGAGCTCGACCTGTCCGAATTCGCCGGCCGCGTGCCGATCGAGATGACGTCGGATTCGCCGTTTCCGCCGATCGGGCAGCTCACGTACCTGCTGACCTTTCCGCCGTACGGGTTCCTGTGGTTCGTGCTCGCCGAGCACGGCCGCGAGCCGTCGTGGCGGCAGCCGCACGCGGAGCCGCTGCCCGAATACGTGACGCTCGTGATGCGGCGCGGCGATACGCGGCCGAACGTCGAACAGCTGCACGTGCTCGCGCACGATGCCCTGCCGTCGTGGCTCGCGCGGCGGCGCTGGTTCGCGTCGAAGGACCGCGCGATCGGCGCGGCCCGGCTGAACGTCGTCACGCCGGTGCCGGGCGAACCGTTCCAGTATGCGGAGGCCTGGGTCGAATCCGGTGAGACGGGCCATGTCGAACGCTACGTCGTGCCGCTCGCGGCCGCGTGGGGCGGTGAAACCTCGCAGCCGCTGTTCACGCAGCTGGCGCTGGCGCGCGTGCGGCGCGGCCATTCGGTCGGCTACCTGACCGACGCGTTCGCGCTGCCGGCGTTCGCGCACGGGATGCTGCGCAAGCTGCGCGACGGCGCGACGGTGCCGACCACCGACGGTGGCCGGCTCGCGTTCCTCCCGGAAGACGCGCTCGCCGCACTCGATCCCGGCGACGACACCGAAGTGCGCTGGCTCGCGGCCGAGCAGAGCAACAGCTCGCTCGTGATCGGCGACGCGATCGTGCTGAAGCTGGTGCGCAAGGTCGCGCACGGCGTGCATCCGGAAGCGGAAATGAGCCGGTACCTGACGCGGATCGGCTACCCGAACACCGCGACGCTCGCGGGCGAAGTCGTGCACGTCGACCCGGACGGCACGCCGCACACGGTCGCGATCCTGCAGCGCTACGTCGACAACCAGGGCGACGCGTGGACGCGCTCGTTCGACTTCCTGCGGCGCGCGGTGGACGAGCTCGCGCTGCCGGCGGCCGACGACGAGGGCGCCGACGGCGCGAACGAGGAACCCGACGCGCTGCTCGGCTATGCGGCGTTCGCGGGGATCATCGGCACGCGGCTCGGCCAGTTGCACGTCGCGCTCGCGCAGCCGTCCGACGATCCCGCGTTCGCGCCGGAGCATGCGACGCCCGGCCATGTCGACGGCTGGTGCGCGGACGCGATCGCGTCGTTCGAGCACGCGCTCGACGTGCTCCAGACCCGGCTCGATGCGCTCGATCCTGCCATGCGCGCGGCGGCCGACACGCTGCTCGCGTCGCGCGACGCGGCCGTGCGCGCGCTCGGCGAGCTGGTGCCGCGCACGCTCGATGCGCAATGCATGCGGATCCATGGCGATTTCCACCTGGGCCAGGTACTCGACGTGCAGGGCGACGCGCTGCTGATCGACTTCGAAGGGGAGCCGGCGCGCCCGCTCGAGCACCGCCGTGCGAAATCGCATCCGCTGCGCGACGTGGCCGGCCTGCTGCGTTCGCTGTCGTACGTGAGCGCGACCGCGCAGTTCGCGATCGAGAAGGCGCCGCCGCAGGCGGCCGGCCGCAAGCGCGCGTTGTTCGACCGCTTCGGGCAGGCCGCCGCCGACCGCTTCGTCGACTGCTATCGCACGGCTGCCGAGCAGGCCCCCGCGCGTTTCGTCGACCCGCGCTACGCCGATCGCCTGCTCGCGCTGTTCCTGATCGACAAGGCGTCGTACGAGCTGTGCTATGAAGCCGCGAACCGGCCCGACTGGCTGAGCGTGCCGGTCGGCGGGCTCGCCGCGCTGGTCGAACGGCTGCTCGGCGATGGCGGCGCATCCGACGACGGAGGCACGCGATGACTGACACGCTGTTCGAACGATCCGACATCGATGCGCTGCTCGCCGGCCGTCATCCCGATCCGTTCGCGTGCCTCGGCCCGCACGGGCAGGCCGGCGAGGTCGTCGTGCGCGCGCTGCTGCCCGGCGCGACAAGCGTGCATGCGCTGTCGCCGGAAGGCGCCGAACTCGGCACGCTCGCATGCGTCGATCGCGCCGGCTGCTTCGCGGGAACGATCCCGCGCAACGGCGGCGCGCCCCACTACCTGCTCGCGATCGACTGGCCCGACGCGCGGCAGGTGATCGACGATGCGTATGCGTTCGGCACGCTGCTCGACGACGCCGTGCTCGCCCGCTTCTCCGCTGGCGACCCGGCCGCCGTGCTCGACTGCCTCGGCGCCGCGCCCACCCGCATCGACGACACCGACGGCGTGCGCTTCGCGGTCTGGGCGCCGAACGCGCAGCGCGTGTCGGTGGTCGGCGATTTCAACGGCTGGGACGGCCGCCGGCATCCGATGCGGCTGCGGCGGCCGTCGGGCGTATGGGAGCTGTTCGTGCCGGGCATCGGCGCGGGCGAATGCTACAAGTACGAGGTGCGCGCGGCCGACGGGCGCGTGCTGCCGCACAAGGCCGATCCCTGCGCGCGCGCGACCGAGGCGCCGCCGCGCACGGCGTCGGTCGTCGCCGACGTCGCGGCGCTCGACGCGTTCGCGTGGCACGACGACGGCTGGATGCACGCGCGGCCGCACGCCGACCGCTACCGCGTGCCGTGGTCGATCTACGAGGTGCATGCGGAATCGTGGCAGCGCATGCCCGAGGAGATGAACCGCAGCGCGACCTGGGACGAACTCGCCGAGCGGCTGATTCCGTACGTGCAGGGGATGGGCTTCACGCACGTCGAGTTCATGCCGATCGCCGAATACCCGTTCGGCGGCTCGTGGGGCTACCAGCCGCTCGCGCAGTTCGCGCCGTCCGCGCGCTTCGGGCCGGTCGACGGTTTCGCGCGCTTCGTCGACCGCGCGCATGCGGCCGGCATCGGCGTACTCGTCGACTGGGTGCCCGCGCACTTCCCCGACGATCCGCATGGCCTCGCGCAGTTCGACGGCACCGCGCTGTACGAGCACGCCGACCCGCGCGAAGGGCTGCATCCCGACTGGCACACCTGCGTGTTCAACGTCGGGCGCACGGAAGTCGGCGCATTCCTCGCCGCATCGGCGCTCGCGTGGGCGCGCCGGTATCACGTCGACGGCATCCGCGTCGACGCGGTCGCGTCGATGCTGTACCGCGACTATTCGCGTGCGGAAGGCGAATGGGTGCCGAACGTGCACGGCGGCCGCGAGAACCTCGAATCGGTCGCGTTCCTGCGCATGCTGAACGACACGCTGCACGGTGCGGCCGCGCCGGCCGGCGTCGTCACCGTCGCGGAGGAATCGACCGCCTGGCCGGGCGTCACCGCGCCGACCGGCGACGGCGGGCTCGGCTTCGACTTCAAGTGGAACATGGGCTGGATGCACGACACGCTCGCGTATCTGCGCGAGGACCCGGTGCATCGCCGCTATCACCACGACCGGATGACGTTCGGGCTCGTGTACGCGTTCTCCGAGCGCTTCGTGCTGCCGCTGTCGCACGACGAGGTCGTGCACGGCAAGGGCTCGCTCGTCGCGAAGATGCCCGGCGACGCGTGGCAGCGGCTCGCGACGCTGCGCGCGTACTTCGGCTTCATGTGGGCGCATCCCGGCAAGAAGCTGCTGTTCATGGGCAGCGAATTCGCGCAATGGGCCGAGTTCGCGCACGACGCGACACCGCACTGGGACCTGCTCGACGCACCCGCGCATCGCGGCGTGCAGCGGCTCGTGCGCGACCTGAACCGCACGTATGCGGCCGAGCCGGCGCTGCATGCGCTCGACTGCCACGCGGCCGGTTTCTCCTGGCTGATCGGCGACGACCGCGACAACAGCGTGTTCGCGTTCGCGCGCCGCGACGACGCGGGGCATCTGGTCGTCGCGGTCTGCAACTTCACGCCCGTGCCGCGCACCGGTTATCGCATCGGGCTGCCCGCGCCCGGCCACTGGCGGGAACTGATGAACACCGATGCCGCGCCGTACGGCGGCACCAACGCCGGCAACGACGGCGCCGTGTGGGCCGAAGCCGTGCCCGCGCACGGCGAGGCGTGGTCGGCCACCCTGCGCCTGCCGCCGCTCGCGACGCTATGGCTGCGCCCTACCTGATTTCCCGCACCCTGGACACGGAGATCCGCCCCATGCCGACCGCCCTGCCCACCCGTCTCGAATCCGGCCGCAGCTATCCGCTCGGCGCGACCTGGGACGGCCTCGGAACCAACTTCGCGGTGTTTTCCGCGCACGCACACCGCATCCAGCTGTGCGTGTTCGATCCGACCGGCCGCAAGGAGCTGGCGCGCCTCGACCTGCCCGAATGCACCGACGAGATCTGGCACGGCTACCTGCCCAACGCGCATCCGGGCACCGTGTACGGGTTTCGCGCGGACGGCCCGTACCAGCCGCAGCACGGCCATCGCTTCAACCCGACCAAGCTGCTGCTCGACCCGTACGCGCGCAAGCTGGTCGGCCAGTTCCGCTGGTCGGACGCGCTGTTCGGCTATCGCCTGCATTCGAACCGCGCGGACCTGTCGATGGACCGGCGCGACTCGGCGCCCGCGATGCCGAAGTGCGTGGTGGTCGACGAGGCGTTCGACTGGAGCACCGACCGGCGCCCGCGCGTGTCGTGGCGCAACACGGTGATCTACGAGACCCACGTGCGCGGCGCGTCGATGCGGCGTGCCGGGTTGCGCCCGCCCGAGCGCGGCACGTTCGCCGCGTTCGCGCATCCGGCGTTCATCGATCACCTGCTGTCTATCGGCGTGACGACGGTCGAGCTGCTGCCCGTCCACGCGTTCCTGCAGCAGCGCGCGCTCGTGAACCGCGGGCTGCGCAACTACTGGGGGTACGACACGGCCGCGTTCTTCGCGCCGGAGCCCGCGTATCTCGCGACGCGGCGGCTCGACGAGATGCGCATCGCGATCCGCCAGCTGCATGCGGCCGGCATCGAGGTCGTGCTCGACGTCGTCTACAACCATACGTGCGAGGGCAACGAGCTCGGCCCGACGCTGTCGTGGCGCGGCCTCGACAACGCGAGCTACTACCGGTTGATGCCGGACAACCGCCGCTTTCATGTCGACGAGACCGGCTGCGGCAACACGCTGAACCTGTCTCATCCGCGCGTCGTGCAGATGGTGATGGATTCGCTGCGCTACTGGGCCACCGCGTTCAACATCGACGGCTTCCGCTTCGACCTCGGCGTGACGCTCGGCCGCGAGGAACACGGCTTCGATCCGGGCGCGGGGTTCTTCGACGCGCTGCGGCAGGACCCGGTGCTCGCGCAGCGCAAGCTGATCACCGAGCCGTGGGATCTCGGCCCCGGCGGCTACCAGCTCGGCCGCCACCCGCCCGGCTTCGCCGAATGGAACGACCGCTTCCGCGACACCGTGCGGCGCTTCTGGCGCGGCGACCCGGGGCAGCGGCCGGAACTCGCCGCGCGGCTCGCGGGGTCGGCCGACCTGTTCAACCACCAGCGGCGTCATACCTGGGCGTCGGTCAACTTCGTCACCGCGCACGACGGCTTCACGCTTGCCGATCTCGCGTCGTATTCGACGAAACACAACGAAGCCAACGGCGAGGACAACCGCGACGGCCGCGACGACAACTGCAGCGCGAACTGGGGCGTCGAAGGGCCGACCGACGACGCGGCGATCCGTGACGTGCGCGCGCGCGTCGCGCGCTCGATGCTCGCGACGCTGTTCACCGCGCTCGGCACGCCGATGCTGGTGGCCGGCGACGAGTTCGGCCGCACCCAGCACGGCAACAACAACGCGTACTGCCAGGACAACGAGCTGTCGTGGCTCGACTGGGAGCTGGCGCGCGGCGACGAAGCGGTGACGCTGATGCGCTTCGTGTCACGGCTTGCCGCGCTGCGGCGCATGTATCCGGTGATGTCCACGCCGGGCTATCCGTCGGGCGACCGCGAAGCGGCGCCGGGCATGGCGGAGATCGGCTGGTTCGACGAGCGCGGCGACGCGATGACCGTGCCCGCGTGGCAGGACCGCGAGCGCCGCGCGCTGACGATGCGGCGTGTCGGCACGGGCCGCACCGGGCGCACCGAGGCGCTGCTCGTGATGCTGAACGCGTCGTCCGAGACGGTCGTGTTCGCGCCGCCCGCGCCGGCGCTCGACTATCGCGTGCTGGTCGACACGGCCACGCCGGACGCCGGCCCGCGCTCGTGGCCGGCCGACGGCCTCGACGTCGCCGCTCACGCGGCCGCGATCGCGGTGGCCGCCGTGCCGCCCGACCTGTCTCCGGGAGACCCGACATGAGATCACGCCCCGCCCGTCCCTCGGGTTCGCATGCGTTCGACACGTCGTTCGGCGCGACCTGCGTCGACCCCGACCGCACGCGCTTCCGGCTGTGGGCGCCCGCGAGCCGCACGGCCGCCGTCGAAATCGAAGGCGAAAACCGGCCCGCCGTGCCGATGACCGCGGTGGGCGACGGCTGGTTCGAGGCCGTCGTGCGGTGCGGCCCCGGGACGCTGTATCGCTACCGGCTCGACGGCGATCTCGCGGTGCCCGATCCCGCGTCGCGCTTCCAGCCCGGCGGCGTGGACGGCCCGAGCCAGGTCGTCGATCCGGCTGCGTACCGCTGGCGCCACGACACGTGGCGCGGCCGCCCGTGGCACGAGACCGTGCTGTACGAACTGCACATCGGCGCATGCGGCGGCCACGCGAGCGTCGAGCGGCGGCTGCCGGACATCGCCGCGCTCGGCGTGACCGCGATCGAGCTGATGCCCGTCAACACGTTTCCCGGCGCGCGCAACTGGGGTTACGACGGCGTGCTGCCGTTCGCGCCCGATCCGTCGTACGGACGGCCCGAGGAACTGAAAGCGCTGATCGATGCCGCGCACGGGCTCGGGCTGCAGGTGTTGCTCGACGTCGTCTACAACCACTTCGGCCCGCAAGGCAACCTGCTGCCGCGCTACGCGCCCGCATTCTTCCGCGCGGACCGGCAGACCGCGTGGGGGCCGGCGATCGACTTTTCGCGCGAACAGACGAGCGCGTTCTTCATCGAGAACGCGCTGTACTGGCTCGACGAATTCCGTTTCGACGGGCTGCGCATCGATGCCGCGCACGCGATCGACGACGACGCGTGGCTGCGCGAACTCGCGCGCCGCGTGCGCGCGTACGCGGGCGACACGCGCCATGTGCACCTCGTGCTCGAGAACGAGCGCAACGCGGCGAGCCTGCTCGGGCCCGGCGGTTTCGACGCGCAATGGAACGACGATTTCCACAACAGCGCGCACGTGCTGCTGACCGGCGAGCGCGACGGCTACTACCGCGCGTACGCCGACGCGCCGCTGCGCCGTCTCGCGCGCACGCTCGGCGAAGGCTTCGCGTACCAGGGCGAACCGTCGCCGCTGCACGACGGCGCCCCGCGCGGCGAACCGAGCGCGCACCTGCCGCCGACCGCGTTCGTCGCGTTCCTGCAGAACCACGACCAGGTCGGCAACCGCGCATTCGGCGAACGGCTGCGCACGCTCGCGAACGAAGACGCGGTACGCGCGGCGACCGCGCTGCTGCTGCTCGCGCCGTCGATCCCGCTGCTGTTCATGGGCGAGGAAGACGGCAGCACGCAGCCGTTCCAGTTCTTCACCGACTATCGCGGCGCGCTCGCCGACGCGGTGCGCGAGGGCCGGCGCCGCGAATTCGCTGCGTTTCCGGCGTTCACCGACGCCGCGCATCGCGACGCGATTCCCGATCCGAACGACATCGCGACGTTCGTGCGTTCGACGCTGCACGGCAGCAGCGACGACACCACGCCCGACACCGACGCATGGCGGCGCTTCTACCGCAGCGCACTGACCGTGCGTGCGGCGCTCGTGACGCCGAACCTGCCCGGCGCCCGCGCACTCGGCGTCGACCTGCTCGCGGCCGACGGCGACCCGCAGGCGCTTGCCGCACGCTGGCGCCTCGGCGACGGCAGCACGCTGACGATCGCGTTGAATCTCGGCGCGCACGATGCGGTGCTGCCCGCGCTGCCGGTCGGCAAGATCGTGTTCGAGACGCCGCCACGTGCACGCGACCGGTTGCGCGACCTGCAGCTGCCGCCCCGCGCGTGCATCGCGTGGCGCGACGGCGAGGTCAACCACGATGCGCGGCGGCACCGCGTGAATGGGCAGGGACGATCATGACTTCCGACGTGTCGATGGCCGAACTCGCGCGCGCGGCCGGCCTGGAAACCGACTGGACCGACGCGGGCGGCATCGCGCGGCGGGTGGACGATGACGCCCTCGTCGCGCTCGTCGGCGCGCTCGGCTGGCCGTGCGGCACGGCGACCCAGCGGGTGGAACGCGCCGCCGAG
>NZ_JAAGPH010000019.1:0-74678 GCF_017104705.1 Burkholderia sp. Se-20373
TCGGCGACGATCAGCCGCGCACGCGGCAGGCTCGGCCACCACGCGATCCGTTCGACCGGCATCAACGGCAGCGCATGCGCGGCCGCGAGCGCCGGCAGGCACGCGGCCAGCGCGTCGCAGCACGCCCGCTCGATCGCGCCGACGAACGCAAGCGTCACATGCAGTTGCGCGGGCAGCGGACGCCGCGCGCCCCGGGTGACCGGCAACGCGTGCAGCGCGTCGCGCGATGCCGCATCGGGCATCAGCGCGACGAACACGCGCAGCCGGTCGCCGTTCATGACTCGCTCGCCACCGCGCGCGGCGCGCGCGCCGGATCAGCCGCGGCCGGACGTTGCGGCAGCGGGCCATGCTCGCCCCACACGTCGGTCGGCAGCACGTTCGCGAGTTCCGGGATCGTGTTTCGCGTGAACACCGGATCGGCCACGCCTGCCTCGCGCTGGCGGCGATAGTCGCGCCAGGCCGCGTGCGCGTACTTGCCGAGCGCGAGGATCGCGATCAGGTTGATGATCGCCATCAGCCCCATGCTCGTATCGGCCATCGCCCACACGAGCGGCAGTTGCCCGACGCTGCCGAACATCACCATCGCGAGCACCGCGACGCGGAACAGCGGCAGCACGCCGCGGCGCTTCGTGATGAATTCGACGTTGCCTTCCGCATACGCGTAGTTGCCGATCACCGACGAGTACGCGAAGAAGAAGATCGCGAACGCCATGTAGATGCCGCCCCAGTCGCCGACGTGGCTCGCGATCGAGCGCTGCGTGAGCGCCGCGCCTTCCATGCCGGTGCCCAGTTCGTACTGGCCCGACAGCAGGATCACGAAGGCGGTCGCGCTGCAGATCACGATCGTGTCGACGAATACGCCGAGCATCTGGATCAGCCCCTGCACGACCGGATGCCGCGTGCTGGCGGTTGCCGCCGCATTCGGCGCGCTGCCCATGCCTGCCTCGTTCGAGAACAGCCCGCGCTTCACGCCCATCGCGACCGCCTGGCTCACCGCATAGCCCGTCAGGCCACCCGCCGCCTGCTCGAGGCCGAACGCGCTCTTCACGATCAGCGCGATCACGCCCGGCACCAGCGCGATATGCGTCGCAACCGCATAGACCGCCAGCGCGAGGTAGCCGATCGCCATCAGCGGCACGATCACCTGCGCAACCGCCGCGATCCGGCGAATCCCGCCGAAGATGATCGGCGCGGTCAGCAGCACGAGCCCGAGACCGACCGTCGCGCGGCTCCAGCCGAACGACGTGTCGAACGCATCGGCGATCGCGTTGGCCTGCACCGCGTTGAACACGAAGCCGAACGCGAGGATCAGCGACAGCGAGAACAGCACGCCGAAGCCGCGCGAGCGCAGGCCCGTCTGGATGTAGTAGGCGGGGCCGCCGCGATAGCTGCCGTCCGGATGCGACACCTTGAAGATCTGCGCAAGCGTCGCCTCGACGAACGCGGACGACATCCCGACCAGCGCCGTCATCCACATCCAGAAGATCGCACCCGGCCCGCCAACGGTCAGCGCGACCGCGACGCCGGCGATGTTGCCGGTGCCGACGCGGCTCGCCAGCCCGGTCGCGAACGCCTGGAACGACGAGATGCTGCCCGGCTCGCCCTTGCTGCCGACCAGCTTCACGCTGAGCAACAGCGCCTTCAGCTGGATCATCCGGAACCGCAGCGTGAACCAGAGGCCCACGCCGAGCAGCAGCGCGATCAGCACGTAGTTCCACAACACGCCGTTGACGGCGTCGATCAGCCCTTGCACGAGTGCTTCCATCCAGAATCCTTGTAAATAGGGTCAGTCACATGCAGCCACCGCGAATGCGGTCCAAGGGGCGACATGATATGACAGTTTTCAAGGATTATTACAAAACGAAAGGTTTGGGATGGCGGGAAATTGCGGCCGGATGTGATCAGATTAGGCGACGCTTCGCGAAAATGCGGAGTCGCCAGGGTCGTAAAGCCGCGACATGGGACCGTGCCGTGGCGCGCCCGGGCGGTGGTCGACGCGCCGAAACGCCGGTCGGGCGCACGATACGGAGCGCGCGGCGCGCGCCGCACGATCACCGAATCGCGTGCGCAAAAAAACCGGGCGCCCTTTCGGACGCCCGGTTTCCACGACGGCTACCGACCTACGCTTATCGCGGCAGGTTCGAATGCCCCATCAGGTACGCATCGACCGAGCGTGCGCACTGGCGGCCTTCGCGGATCGCCCACACGACGAGCGACTGGCCGCGGCGCATGTCGCCAGCCGCGAACACCTTGTCCACCGACGTGTAGTACGAACGATCGCCTTCGGTCGCTGCACGCGCATTGCCGCGCGCATCCTTCGCGACGCCGAATGCCTCGAGCACGGGGGCTGCCGGCTGCGTGAAGCCCATCGCGAGCAGCACGAGGTCGGCCTTCATTTCGAACTCGGAGCCCGGCACTTCCTGCATCTTGCCGTCCTTCCACTCGACGCGCACCGCGATCAGCTTCTCGACCTTGCCGTTCTTGCCTTCGAGACGCTTCGTCGCAACGGCCCAGTCGCGCTCGCAACCTTCGTCATGCGACGACGACGTGCGCAGCTTGATCGGCCAGTACGGCCACACGAGCGGCTTGTTTTCCTCCTCCGGCGGCTGCGGCAGCAGCTCGAACTGCGTGACCTGCTTCGCGCCGTGACGGTTCGACGTGCCGACGCAGTCCGAACCCGTGTCGCCACCACCGATCACGATCACGTGCTTGCCCTTCGCGAGCAGCTGGTCCGTGAGCTTGTCGCCCGCGTTCACGCGGTTCTGCTGCGGCAGGAAGTCCATCGCGTAATGCACGCCTGCGAGTTCGCGGCCCGGCACCGGCAGGTCGCGCGGCGTTTCCGAACCGCCGGCGATCACGACCGCGTCGAATTCTTCCTTCAGCGTGTCCGGCGAGATGGTTTCCTTCGCGAGGCTGCCGATCGACTCGGGCAGCGGATCCTTGCCGATGAACACGCTGGTGCGGAACGTCACGCCTTCCGCTTCCATCTGGCGCATGCGGCGGTCGATCAGCCACTTCTCGAGCTTGAAATCGGGGATCCCGTAGCGCAGCAGGCCGCCGACGCGATCGTTCTTCTCGAACACCGTCACATCGTGGCCCGCACGCGCGAGCTGCTGTGCGGCGGCGAGGCCCGCGGGGCCCGAACCGACGACCGCGACCTTCTTGCCCGTCTTGTGCTCGGCCGGCAGCGGCTTCACCCAGCCCTCCGCCCAGGCCTTGTCGATGATCGCGTGCTCGATCGACTTGATGCCGACGGGGTCGTTGTTGATCCCGAGCGTGCACGCTGCCTCGCACGGCGCCGGACAGATGCGGCCCGTGAATTCCGGGAAGTTGTTGGTCGAGTGCAGGACTTCGATCGCCTGCTGCCAGTCCTGGCGGTAAACGAGATCGTTGAAGTCCGGAATGATGTTGTTGACCGGGCAGCCGTTGTTGCAGAACGGGATGCCGCAATCCATGCAGCGCGCGCCCTGGACCTTCGCGTCCGCGTCGGTCAGTGCCGCGACGAATTCCTTGTAGTGCTTCACGCGCGTGAGCGGTGCTTCGTACGCCTCGTGGCGGCGTTCGAACTCCAGAAAACCGGTTGCCTTGCCCATAAGGTGCTCTTCTGTTCGGTGTATCGGGTGGGGGAGCCGCGCGCGGCAGTCATGCGCGCGCGGCATTCGCTATGTCGTTCGTCGCTCAGGCGGCCAGTTCTTCCTTCGCCGCCTTCTTCGCACCGATCTCGCCCAGCGCGCGCTTGTATTCGTGCGGGAACACCTTCACGAACTGGCGGCGCGCCGCGTCCCAGTTTTCCAGCAGCGACTTCGCGCGCGGCGAACCCGTGAACTGGAAATGACGCTCGACGAGCCCCTTCAGCAGCGCTTCGTCCGTCGTGCCTTCGTGCCAGAGCGCGCGGTCGACCGTGCGCTCCTGCTCGGCCTGCTGCAGCACCGGCTCGAGCGCGACCATCGACTTGTTGCACTTCGCCGCGAACGTGCCTTCCGGATCGTAGATGTACGCGAGACCGCCCGACATGCCGGCCGCGAAGTTGCGCCCGGTCTCGCCGAGCACGACGACCGTGCCGCCCGTCATGTATTCGCAACCGTGGTCGCCCGTGCCTTCGACGACCGCCGTCGCGCCCGAGTTGCGCACGCAGAAGCGCTCGCCCGCCACGCCGCGGAAGAACGATTCGCCTTCGATCGCGCCGTACATCACCGTGTTGCCGCAGATGATGTTTTCCTCGGACTTGCCGCGGAAGTCGTTGGTCGGGCGGATGATGATCCGGCCGCCCGACAGGCCCTTGCCGACGTAGTCGTTGCCGTCGCCGACGAGGTCGAGCGTCACGCCCTTCGCGAGGAACGCGCCGAAGCTCTGGCCGGCCGTGCCCTTCAGCTGGATGTGCACCGCGTCGTCGGCCAGGCCGTCGTGGCCGTGCTTCTTCGCGATCACGCCCGACAGCATCGCGCCGACCGTCCGGTTCACGTTGCGCACCGGCTGGATGAACGACACATGCTCGCCGTTCTCGATCGCGGCCTTCGCCTTCTCGATCAGCACGTGGTCGAGCGCGCGCTCGAGGCCGTGATCCTGCACGTCGACGTGACGCGGCGCGACGTCCTCGCATTCTTCCGGCTGGTAGAACACGCGCGAGAAGTCGAGGCCCTTCGCCTTCCAGTGCTCGATGCCCTTGCGGGTGTCGAGCAGGTCGGCGCGGCCGATCAGGTCGTCGAACTTCGCGACGCCGAGCTGCGCCATGATCTCGCGCACTTCCTCGGCGACGAAGAAGAAGTAGTTCACGACGTGCTCGGGCTGGCCCTTGAACTTCGCACGCAGCACCGGATCCTGCGTCGCGACGCCGACCGGGCACGTGTTCAGGTGGCACTTGCGCATCATGATGCAGCCTTCGACGACGAGCGGCGCCGTCGCGAAGCCGAATTCGTCCGCGCCGAGCAGCGCGCCGATCACGACGTCGCGGCCCGTCTTCATCTGGCCGTCGGCCTGCACGCGGATGCGGCCGCGCAGGCGGTTCAGCACCAGCGTCTGCTGCGTTTCGGCGAGGCCGAGTTCCCACGGCGTGCCCGCATGCTTGACCGACGACAGCGGCGACGCACCCGTGCCGCCGTCATGGCCGGCGATCACGACGTGGTCGGCCTTCGCCTTCGCGACACCGGCCGCGACCGTGCCGACGCCCACTTCCGACACGAGCTTCACGGAGATGCTCGAGCTCGGGTTCACGTTCTTCAGGTCGTGGATCAGTTGCGCCAGATCCTCGATCGAATAGATGTCGTGGTGCGGCGGCGGCGAGATCAGGCCGACGCCCGGCACCGAGTAACGCAGCTTGCCGATGTATTCGGACACCTTGTGGCCCGGCAACTGGCCGCCTTCGCCCGGCTTCGCGCCCTGCGCCATCTTGATCTGGATCTGGTCGGCCGACGCGAGGTACTCGGCGGTGACGCCGAAGCGGCCCGACGCGACCTGCTTGATCTTCGAGCGCAGCGAATCGCCATCCTTCAGCGGAATGTCGCTGACGATTTCATCGCCGATCACCGACTTCAGCGTCTCGCCCGACTTGATCGGAATGCCGCGCAGTTCGTTGCGGTAACGCTTCTCGTCCTCGCCGCCTTCGCCGGTGTTCGACTTGCCGCCGATCCGGTTCATCGCGATCGCAAGCGTCGCGTGCGCTTCGGTGCTGATCGAACCGAGCGACATCGCGCCCGTCGCGAAACGCTTGACGATGTCCTTCGCCGATTCGACGTCGTCGATCGGGATCGCCTTGGTCGGCTCGACCTTGAACTCGAACAGGCCGCGGAACGTCATGTGACGCTTGGTCTGGTCGTTGATCAGGTGCGCGTATTCCTTGTACGTCTGGTACGAGTTGCTGCGCGTCGCGTGCTGCAGCTTCGCGATCGAATCCGGCGTCCACATGTGGTCTTCGCCACGCACGCGGTACGCGTACTCGCCGCCCGCGTCGAGCATGTCGCGCAGGACCGGGCTGTCGCCGAACGCGTCGCGATGCAGGCGGATCGCCTCTTCCGCGACTTCGAACAGGCCGATGCCGCCGACCTTCGACGCCGTGCCCTTGAAGTACTTCTCGACGAGGTCGCTCGACAGGCCGAGCGCTTCGAAGATCTGCGCGCCCGTGTACGACATGTACGTCGAGATGCCCATCTTCGACATCACCTTCTGCAGGCCCTTGCCGACCGCCTTCGTGAAGTTGTAGACGGCCTTCTCCGGCGACAGGTCGCCCGGCAGCCCTTCGGCCATCTTCGCGAGCGTTTCCATCGCGAGGTACGGGTGCACGGCTTCCGCGCCGTAGCCCGCGAGCAGCGCGAAGTGGTGCGTCTCCCGTGCGGAGCCCGTCTCGACGACGAGGCCCGTGCTCGTGCGCAGCCCCTGCTGGACGAGGTGCGAGTGGATCGCCGACGTGGCAAGCAGCGCCGGAATCGCGACATGCTCGGCGTCCGTCTTGCGGTCCGACACGATCAGCATGTTGTAGCCCGACTTCACCGCGTCGACGGCTTCCGCGCACAGCGACGCGAGGCGCGCCTCGATGCCTTCCTTGCCCCAGGCGACCGGGTAGCAGATGTTCAGCTCGTACGCGCTGAATTTGCCGCCCGTGTACTGGTCGATCGCGCGGATCTTCGCGATGTCCTTGAAGTCGAGCACCGGCTGCGACACTTCGAGACGCATCGGCGGGTTGATGTTGTTCGTGTCGAGCAGGTTCGGCTTCGGGCCGATGAACGACACGAGCGACATGACCATGTTCTCGCGGATCGGGTCGATCGGCGGGTTCGTGACCTGCGCGAACAGCTGCTTGAAGTAGTGATAGAGCGTCTTGTTCTTGTTCGACATCACCGCGAGCGGCGAGTCGTTGCCCATCGAACCGACGGCTTCCTCACCCTGCTGCGCCATCGGCGCCATCAGGAACTTGAGGTCTTCCTGCGTATAGCCGAACGCCTGCTGGCGGTCGAGCAGCGCGGCGCCCTGCGTGCGGCCGGCCGCGACTTCCTCGGCCTTCGGCTCGATCTCGTCGAGCTTGATGCGCACGGCGTCGATCCAGCTCTTGTACGGCTTCGCGTTCGCGAGGTTGTCCTTCAGTTCCTTGTCGTCGATGATGCGGCCGTGTTCCATGTCGATCAGGAACATCTTGCCCGGCTGCAGGCGCCACTTCTTGACGATCTTCGATTCGGGGATCGGCAGCGTGCCGGCTTCCGACGCCATGATGACGAGGTCGTCGTCGGTGACGATGTAGCGCGCCGGACGCAGGCCGTTACGGTCGAGCGTCGCACCGATCTGGCGGCCGTCGGTGAACGCGATCGCGGCCGGGCCGTCCCACGGCTCCATCATCGCGGCGTGGTATTCGTAGAACGCGCGGCGGTTCTCGTCCATCAGCGTGTGCTGTTCCCACGCTTCCGGGATCATCATCATCACCGCGTGCACGAGCGGGTAGCCGGCCATCACCAGCAACTCGAGACAGTTGTCGAACGACGCGGTATCCGACTGGCCCGGGTAGATCAGCGGCCACAGCTTCGGCAGATCGTCGGCGAGCACGTGCGACGCGATCGCGCCGGTACGCGCGTTCAGCCAGTTCACGTTGCCCTTCACGGTGTTGATCTCGCCGTTGTGCGCGATCATCCGGTACGGGTGAGCCAGCTCCCACGCCGGGAACGTGTTGGTCGAGAAGCGCTGGTGCACGAGCGCGAGCGCCGACACGACACGCGTGTCCTGCAGGTCGCGGTAGTACACGCCGACCTGGCCCGCGAGCAGCAGCCCCTTGTAGACGATCGTGCGCGCCGACATCGACGGCACGAAGTATTCCTTGCCGTGCTTGAGCTTCAGCGCCTGGATGCGGTGGCTCGCCGTCTTGCGGATCACGTAAAGCTTCCGCTCGAGCGCGTCCGTCACCATGATGTCCTTGCCGCGGCCGATGAAGATCTGGCGGATCAGCGGCTCGCTCGCCTTGACCGTCGGCGAAATCGGCATCGCATGGTCGACCGGCACGTCGCGCCAGCCGAGCACGACCTGGCCTTCGGCCTTCACCGTCCGCTCGAGCTCCTGCTCGCACGCGAGACGCGACGCGTTTTCCTTCGGCAGGAAGATCATGCCGACCCCATATTCGCCGGCCGGCGGCAGGTTCACGCCCTGCTTCGCCATTTCCTCGCGATAGAACGCGTCCGGAATCTGGATCAGGATGCCCGCGCCGTCGCCCATCAGCGGATCGGCGCCGACCGCGCCACGGTGATCGAGGTTCTCGAGGATCTTCAGACCCTGCTGAATGATCTCGTGGCTCTTCTTGCCCTTGATGTGAGCGACGAAGCCGACGCCACAGGCGTCGTGTTCGTTTTGCGGGTCATACAGACCTTGTGCGGCGGGCACCGCGGCGAGCGGCTGCTGGTGGTCGTTCATGGGGACACCGTCGTAAAGGGGGCCTGGAGGCCGTTGAACCATTTTCTTGTTGCCGTCGATCCCGCTCCCGACGGGAGACGGCGCGGCCGACAGTGGATGGGCATGCTTCGCCCGGACCACCGGAATTCGGAATATACGCGACGAATCAAAGGAATAGCAACAAAAACCGCTTGATCGGACCCCAATTAAATGCACGCCTCGATCTGGTGCCGTTTTAATGGGGCCGTATCGTTTTGGTGCAAAAAGAAGCGGCGCCCGCAGCGCCGCCTCCTGAACCGCCGTTCCTGCGTTACTGCTGGATCGGCGGCGTGTTTTCACGCACCTTTCTGGGGCGTCCGCGCGGCAGCGGCGACACGCGCCGGTTCGCGGTACGCGCCGCCCATTCGCGATAATTCTCGCCGCCGAGCACCCAACCCTTCAACGTCGCCTGCTGCAGCTGGTCGGCCTGGCGCTCGTCGAGCGGCTGCTCGCATAGCTCCTTGTACGCGCGCTGGCGGTCGAACGGCGTATTGCCGAGCGCCCAGTAGAGCGGATGGTCGGTGATCAGGCTGTCGACGGTGAGCCCGACGTGGTGCCGGTAGCTCGACCAGCGATAAGCCTCGGGGGTCGCGACGAGCTGCGCGCGCACCGGGCTCATCTCGACCACGCGGCTCGCGAGCAGGAAATAGCGCTCGCCTTCGATCACGGTCGCGCGATAGCGGCCTTCCCACAGGGTGCCGCGCCGCGAATAGCGCCGGTTGAAATGCGCGACGTAGCGGCGACCGACGGCCTGCATCGCCTTCGGCAGGCTGGCTTCGTCGCTCGGCGTCACGAGCAGTTGCACCTGGCGCGGCAGCAGCACGTAGGCATGCACCGACAGGTGATGATCGCGCGCGGCGGCCTTCAGGCAATCGATGAAGAGTTCGTAGTCCTGGTCGTCGACGAACGCGGGTTGCTGATCCAGGCCGCGCAGTATCACGTGCTGCGGCTGGTCGGGAACGTAGAGTCGTGCTAACCGTGCCATGCTGAATGTCCGTTTGAACGCGTTAGGAAATACCCGGGGGTCCGAAAATGCGCACCTGCGTAGAATGCCTGTCCCCGCCGGGCGCGAAAGCGTACGGTCGTACGAAACCTAGGGAGAAAACTCTAACTTACGAGCTTGTTTGGTTTTAAACGCAGTCGTCATAATGAGCACGCCTTTGATCGGAGGAGACACAATGAAACGAAAACTGGCCATTACGGGGGCCGCAGCGCTCGCATTCGCTTTCGCGGGCGGTACGGCACATGCACAATCCGCAGGTGATTTCTACGTCAGCACCGGCTGGTTCCACCTTTCGCCGCAGGACAGCAGCGATCCGCTGTTCGTCTACGGCGTAGGCGGCACGCCCATCAACCAATCGATTCCCAACACCGGCGCCGGCATCAACGACGCTGATACGCTTGGTCTCGCAACGGGCTACTTCATCACCGACCATATCTCCACCGAGCTCGTTATGGGGATACCGCCGAAGTTCGACATTACCGGCAAGGGTCAGTTCGAAAGATTCGGCGTACTCGGCCGTGCGTACCAGTGGAGCCCCGCCGTATTGCTGCGCTACCACTTCAACGACGCCAACGCGAAGTTCCGTCCGTATGTCGGCATCGGCGCAACGTACGTCTGGTTCACCGGCGCAAAGATCACGAACAGCAGCTTCGAGAACGGCGTGCTCGGCGGCCCGACCAGCGCCACGACCAGCAACCAGTGGGCGCCCGTCTTCAACGCCGGCTTCACGTACAACTTCACGAAACACTGGTTCGCAGGCCTGTCGCTCTCGTACATCCCGGTCAGCGTGACCGCGACCTTCACGACGGCCCGCCGGACGCCGGTCGGGACGCTGACGGAAACGTCGAAGGCCCACATCTCGCTGAACCCGATCGTCACGTACCTGAACGTCGGCTACCGCTTCTAAGCGTAGTCGAATATTTGGGGAATGGTTAATCCTGCTGCAATTTGTAGCGGATTTTTCCTGGCGTAACGTCTCCACGATGCAAAACGCCCCGGCGGAAATCCCGTCGGGGCGTCGTTTTTTCGCGTCAGGCACGTTCCGCGCAAGGGTTTCGCCGGCCGTCGGCGCGGCCGTCAGGGGATGGCGATGTCGTCCAGCGCAGCCGGACCGATCAGGTCGATCCGGTCCGTGCAGACCGCGTCGACACCCCAGCGCGCGAGTTCGCGTGCCCGTTCGAGGTCGTTTACCGTGTAAACCAGGATGCGCAGCCCGGCCGCCTTGATCGCGCGCACGAGCGGTTCGTCGAGCTGTTTGTGGTCTGCATGCAACGAAACGCAGCCGAGCGCGCCGACGACTTGCGCATGCCAATCATCCGGCACGGACTCGTAGAGCATTCCGCGCGGCAGCGCAGGCGCCGTCGCGCGTGCCTGTTGCAGCGCATCGAACGAGAACGACGACAGGAGCGGCGGAACCGCGGCATCACGCCAGTACACGGCCGCGTCGGCCGCCACGCGCTGCCCCGTCTCGCGCTCGCGCCCCGGGCACGGCTTGATCTCGACATTCGCGGCCAACCCGTGGGCGAGACAGCGCGCCGCCGCCGCCTCGAGCGTCGGCATCCGCTCGCCCGCGAAGCGGGCGTCGCGCCACGCGCCCGCATCGAGCGCGGCCAGCGCGTCATACCGCATATCCGCCGCCGCGCCGTGACCGTTCGACGTGCGATCGACCGTGTCGTCGTGCAGCAGGAACGTCACGTCGTCGGCCGACAGCTTCGCGTCGAACTCGACCATCCGGTGGCCACGGCGCGCGCCCTCGTCGAGCGCGGCGAGCGTGTTCTCCGGCGCGAGCGTGCCGCCGCCGCGATGGGCGACGACGCGCGGATAAGGCCACCAGTCGGTACGGATCGTCATCGTCGGTCTCTCGGCAAGGTCAGCAGGTTCAACCGGCACGCTTGCCGGTCTCGGGATCGAAGAAATGCAGCCGGTGCGCGGGCAGCGCGGCCGCCAGCGCCGTGCCGCGCGCGGGACGGTCCGCATGCGGCAGGCGCACCGCGACGTCGTGACTGCCCCACCGGCCGTGCGCGAGATTGTCCGCGCCGAGCAGCTCGCACGAGTCGACCGGCAGTGTCGCCTGCGCGACGCCCGGCTGCGGCGTCATGTGTTCGGGGCGCACGCCGAGCACCCAGTCGCGCCCGGCGGCGATCTCGCGGCCGATGCCGGGGGCGCCCGCGACCGGCAGCGCGGGGCCGCCGCCCGCGACCGTAAACGTCTCGCCGTCGTCCGACAGCCGGCCGTGCATCAGGTTCATCGCGGGCGAGCCGATGAAGCCCGCGACGAACACCGTCGCCGGCTTCTCGTACACGTCGACCGGCGCGCCGATCTGCTCCGCGTAGCCGCGGTTCATCACGATCACGCGCTGCGCAAGGGTCATCGCCTCGATCTGGTCGTGCGTCACGTAGACGCTCGTCGTCGCGAGCCGCGCATGCAGCCGCTGGATCTCGAGCCGCATCTGCACGCGCAACTTCGCGTCGAGGTTCGACAACGGCTCGTCGAACAGGAACACCGACGGCTCGCGCACGATCGCGCGCCCCATCGCGACACGCTGCCGCTGGCCGCCCGACAGTTCGCGCGGCCGCCGCGCGAGCAGCGGCTCGAGTTCGAGGATCTTTGCGGCCGCCGCCACCCGCGAATCGATCGTCGCGCGCTCGATCCCGCGGATCTTCAGCCCGTAACCCATGTTCTGCGCGACCGTCATGTGCGGGTACAGCGCATAGTTCTGGAACACCATCGCGATGTCGCGATCCTTCGGCTCCAGCGCGTTGACGACGCGCTCGCCGATCGCGATCTCGCCGTCCGTCACCGTCTCGAGCCCCGCGATCATCCGCAGCAACGTCGACTTGCCGCAGCCCGACGGGCCGACCAGCACGATGAATTCGCCGTCGGCGATCTCCACGTCGATGCCATGCAGCACGTGCTGCTTGCCGTCGTAGGATTTCCTGACGCCCTTCAAGCTCAGCGCAGCCATTCTTGGTCTTTCTCCCGGTTGCCGTCCGTCATTTATTTCTCGGAATCGACGAGGCCGCGCACGAACCAGCGCTGCATCGCCAGCACGACGACGAGCGGCGGGATCATTCCCAGCAGCGTCGCCGCCATCACGTATTGCCATTCGGTCGCGGCGTCACCGCTCGCGATCATCGTCTTGATACCCACCACCGCCGTCGACAACGAGGCCTCCGTCGTGATCAGGATCGGCCACAGATACTGGTTCCAGCCGTAGATGAACGTGATCACGAACAGCGCCGCGATGCTCGTCTTCGACAGCGGCAGCACGACGTCCCAGAAGAATCGCAGCGGCCCCGCGCCGTCGATGCGTGCGGCATCCATCAGCTCGTCGGGCAGCGTCATGAAGAACTGGCGGAACAGGAACGTCGCGGTCGCCGATGCGATCAGCGGCAGCGTGAGCCCCGCGTAGGTGTTCGTCAGGTGCAGCGTCGACACGACCTGCACGGTCGGGAAGATCCGCACTTCCACCGGCAGCATCAGCGTGATGAAGATCAGCCAGAACGCCGTGTTGCGGAACGGAAAGCGGAAATAGACGATCGCGTACGCGGACAGGATCGACACCGCGATCTTGCCCACCGCGATGCCGAGCGCCATCGCGAAGCTGTTCACGAGCAGGCGGCCGAACGGCGCGGTCGTACCGCCGCTGCCGTGCCCCCAGATGTACGCGACGTTCTCGAACAGGTGCGTGCTCGGCACGAGCGACAGCGGCACCGTGAACACTTCCTGCGCGTTCATCGTCGCCGCGCAGAATGCGACGTAGACGGGAAACACGATCAGCACGACGCCCGCGATTAGCACCGCGTGGCAGAACAGGTCGAAGCCCTTGCGATTTTCGATCATGCGTATTGCACCCTGCGTTCGACGAAGCGGAACTGGATCACCGTGAGCCCGACGACGATGATCATCAGCACGACCGACTGCGCGCCCGAGCTGCCGATGTCGAGCCCCTGGAAGCCCTCCGCGAAGATCTTGTAGATCAGCGTCTTCGTGCTCTGCGCCGGACCGCCGCCGGTGGCCGCGTCGATCACCGGGAACGTGTCGAAGAACGCGTAGACGAGGTTCACGACCAGCAGGAAGAAGCTGGTGGGCGACAGCAGCGGCAGCACGATGTTGAAGAAGCGCCGCACCGGCCCGGCGCCGTCGATCGCCGCCGCCTCGATCAGCGAGCGCGGAATCGCCTGCAAGCCCGCGTAGAAGAACAGGAAGTTGTAGCTCACCTGCTTCCACACCGACGCGAGCACGACCAGGAACATCGCCTGCCCGCCGTTCAGCGCGTGGTTCCACACGATGCCGCTCTTCGCGAGCGCATAGGTGATCAGGCCGATGCTCGGGTTGAACAGGAATGCCCACAGCACGGCGGCGATGGTCGGGGCGACCGCGTACGGCCAGATCAGCAGCGTGCGGTACACGCGCGCGCCGCGGATCACGCGATCGGCGCACGCGGCGAGGACCAGCGACACGACGAGCCCGCTCACCGTGACGAGCGAGCTGAACACGAGCGTCGTGCGGAACGAATCGAGATACAGCGGATCGGCGAACAGGTGCGTGAAGTTCGCGAGGCCGACGAATTCGCTCGACGTGCCGAACGCATCCTGCATCTGCGTCGACTGCCATAGCGCGACGCCGGCCGGCCACAGGAAGAACACGGCGGTGATCGCGAGCTGCGGCGCGATCAGCAGGTACGGCAGCAGGCTCGCACCAAAACGGGAACGGGATTGCATCGCGGATATCCGATCAGGCGTAACGGAAAGGGGCGCGTGCCGCCGGCCGGCGCACGCATCCGGACAGGACGCGACGCGGCCGGCGGCACGGCGCGATGCGGGCTCAGCCGCCCGACTTCTCGAAGCGGCGCAGCAGTTCGTCGCCGCGCGACGCGGCCGAATCGAGCGCATCCTTCGGCGACTTCTTCTGCGCCCAGACCTGTTCGAACTCCTCGTCGACCACCGTGCGGATCTGCGGCATGTTGCCCAGGCGCAGCCCCTTCGTGTACGGCAGCGGCGGCTTGTTCAGCATCTGCTTGATCGCGGTTTCGGCGCTCGGGTTCTTCGCGTAGAAGCCCTGCTGGCGCGTGAGGTCGTACGCCGCGGTCGTCACGGGCAGGTAGCCCGTGTCCTGGTGCCACTTCGCGGCGACCGCCGGAGAAGCCAGGTACGCGAGGAATTTCGCGACGCCCTTGTAGGTCGCAGAATCCTTGCCCGCCAGCACCCACAGGCTCGCACCGCCGATGATCGCGTTCTGCGGTGCGCCCTTCACGTTCGCGTCGTACGGCATCATGCCCGTGCCGTAGCTGAATTTCGCGAACTTCTGCACGTTCGCGAGCGCGCCCGACGACGTCGTCAGGATCCCGCAGTCGCCGCTGTAGAACTTCGCCGACGCTTCATCCTTGCGGCCCGCGTACGTGAACGTACCGTCCTTCGCCATCTGCTGCAGGAACGAGATGTGCGCGATCTGTTGCGGCTTGTTGAATTCGAGCACCGCGTCGGTACCGTCGAAGCCGTTGTTGCGGCTCGCGAACGGCAGCCCGTGCCACGCGCTGTAGTTCTCGAGCTGGATCCAGCCCTGCCAGCCGGTCGTGAAGCCGCACGCCATCCCCGACTTGCGCAGCTTCTCCGCATCGGCCTGCACGTCGGCCCACGTCTTCGGCGGCTGGTTCGGGTCGAGCCCGGCCTTCTTGAACGCGTCCTTGTTGTAGTACAGCACCGGCGTCGAGCTGTTGAACGGCATCGAGACGAGATGGCCCGTCTTCGCGTCGCTGTAGTAGCTCGCGATGGTCGGCACGAACGCCTTTTCGTCGAGCGGCACGCCGGCCTGCTTGAACACGTCGTAGACCGGCACGACGGCCTTCTTCGCCTGCATCATCGTGGCCGTGCCGACTTCATAGACCTGGAGGATCGCCGGCGCGTTGCCGCTGCGATAGGCGGCGATGCCGGCCGCGAGCGCCTGGTCGTAGGTGCCCTTGAAGACCGGCACGATCTTGTAGTCGCTCTGCGACGCATTGAACTGGTCGGCGATCGCATTGACCCGCTCGCCGAGCGCGGCCTCCATCGCATGCCAGAACTGGATTTCCGTCGCGGCGAGCGCCACGTGCTGTACCCCGAACATCAGCGCGCCGCCGAGCGCGATCGAACGAACCAGTGTCCCCGCAGGCTTCTTCTTCATCGACCTCTCTCCTATGAAAACGTTACCAACAGCGTGTGCAACATTCCCGTCGCCATTGAACCGGCGAAGTCTAGTGATCGTTTGTGACAGTCAGTTGTCGCCGATGACGAACAGGCGCTGATACTCCTTCAGCGCGAAGCGGTCGGTCATGCCGGCGATGTAGTGCGCGACGAGGCGCGGCTGCTGCGCGGTGTCGTCGGACTGGTACGGCGGCGGCAGCAGGCGCGGATCGTCGATGAACGCGTCGAACAGGCCGGTGACGACGCGCTGCGCCTTGCTCGCCATGCGCATCACCTTGTAGTGGCGATAGAGGTTCTTGAAGAGGAAACGCTTGAGGGCGGCAGCTTGCGCGGCGACCGTTTCGCTGTGCGACACGAGCGGCGGCGCGGCGCGCACGTCGTCGAGCGATGCGGGCGCGACACGCGCGAGATTGCGCGTCGTCTCGTCGATCAGGTCGACGATCAGCGTGTTGATGATACGGCGCACCGTCTCGTGCACGAGACGGCGGCCTTCGAGGTACGGGAATTCGGCGAGCGCCGCCTCGTAGTGGCGCTGCCACAGCTCGACTTCCGCGAGCTGCTCGATCGTGATCAGGCCGGAACGCAGGCCGTCGTCGACGTCGTGGTTGTTGTACGCGATCTCGTCCGCGATGTTGGCGAGCTGCGCTTCGAGCGACGGCTGGCGACCTTGCAGGAAGCGCTCGCCGAGCGCGCCGAGCTTGCGCGCATTCTCGCGCGAGCAGTGCTTCAGAATGCCTTCGCGCGTCTCGAAGCACAGGTTCAGCCCGTCGAACGCGCCGTAGTGCTCCTCGAGCTCGTCGACGACCGCCAGGCTCTGCAGGTTGTGCTCGAAGCCGCCGTGCTCGCGCATGCAGGCATTCAGCGCGTCCTGCCCGGCATGGCCGAACGGCGTATGGCCGAGATCGTGCGCGAGCGAGATCGCCTCGACGAGATCCTCGTTCAGGCGCAGGTTGCGCGCGACCGAGCGCGCGATCTGCGCGACTTCGAGACTGTGCGTGAGGCGTGTGCGGAACAGGTCGCCCTCGTGATTGACGAAGACCTGCGTCTTGTATTCGAGCCGGCGAAATGCGGTCGAATGGACGATGCGGTCGCGGTCGCGCTGGAATTCGGTGCGCGCCGCCGGCGGTGCTTCCGGATGGCGACGGCCGCGCGACTGCGACGCGTGTGCGGCATACGGAGCGAGATGGGCTTCCAGCGCCGCCAGCGTCGGCGGCTCGGCCACCGGCGCAGCTGACGCGTGGCCGGCTTCGGGCAGTGTGCTGCTGGATGTCTCGCTCACGTCTCCTCCATGTCAGGGGCGCCGGGGCATCCGGGCCGCCGTTAGCGGGTGGTCTGCGCCAGTGTGGCGAACACGGCTTCGTCCGGCGCCTGCGTGATCAGCGTATCGCCGAATCGCTTCAGCAGGATGAACTTGATCGCGCCGGCCTCGGCCTTCTTGTCGACGCGCATCAGGTCCATATAGCGCGCATCGCCGAGCGCGGGCCCGCGGGTCGGCAGGTGCGCGGCCGCGATCACCGCATCGAGACGCTGCCGCGACGCTTGGTCGAGCAGGCCGAGCCGTACCGACAGGTCGCCCGCCATCACCATCCCACAGCCGACCGCTTCGCCGTGCAGCCATTCGCCGTAGCCGAGCCCGGCCTCGATCGCATGGCCGAACGTGTGGCCGAAATTCAGGATCGCACGCAGGCCGCCTTCGCGTTCGTCGGCCGCCACCACACTCGCCTTGACCTCGCACGAGCGCTTCACCGCATGCGCGAGCGCAGCCGGATCGCGGCGGTTCAGCGCGTCGACGTTCGCCTCGATCCAGTCGAAGAATTCCGCATCGGCGATCGCGCCGGTCTTGATGATCTCGGCGACGCCGGCCGCCAGTTCGCGGTCGGGCAGCGTCGTCAGCGCGCCGATGTCCGCGATCACGGCCTGCGGCTGGTAGAACGCGCCGATCATGTTCTTGCCGAGCGGGTGGTTGATGCCCGTCTTGCCGCCGACCGACGAGTCGACCTGCGACAGCAGCGTCGTCGGCACCTGGATGAACGGCACGCCGCGCATGTAGCTCGCGGCGGCAAAGCCCGTCATGTCGCCGATCACGCCGCCGCCGAGCGCGACGAGCGTCGTCTTGCGGTCCGCGCGGTCGGTCAGCAGGCCGTCGAAGATCAGGTTCAGCGTTTCCCAGTTCTTGTACGCCTCGCCGTCCGGCAGCACGACCGTCGACACGCGCTTGCCGAGCGGCGCAAGCGCCGCGCGCAGCGCGTCGCCGTAGAGCGGATCGACCGTCGTGTTCGTGACGATCGTGACGGACGAGCCCTTGATATGAGGCGCGAACAGCTCGGCGCGGCCGATCAGGCCAGTGCCAATGTGAATCGGATAGGCGCGGTCGCCCAGGTCGACGTTGACAGTAATCATGCTTGTAGCGGCTTGGCGATGACGCCGGCCAGTTCGAGTTGCATCAGCACCATGTTGACAAGACCGTTGACCGACGGACGGCCGGTCTCGATGACGAAATCCGCGCATTCGCGGTACAGCGGGTCGCGTACCTCGTACAGCGCCTCGAGACGCCCCTTCGGATCTTCGGTCTGCAGCAGCGGGCGGTTCTTGTCCTTGCGTGTACGCAGCCACAGATCGTGCGGATTGGCGCGCAGGTAGACGACGATGCCGTGGTTTTTCAGGCAGTCGCGGTTTTCCGGGCGCAGCACCGCGCCGCCGCCCGTCGCGAGCACGATGTTCTCGCGCTGCGTGAGATCGGCGATCACCTGCGTTTCGCGATCGCGAAACCCGGCCTCGCCCTCCATCTCGAAGATCACCGGAATGCGCGCGCCCGTGCGGGCCTCGATTTCGTGGTCGGAGTCGAAGAACGTCCTGTCGAGACGACGCGCGACCGCACGGCCCACGGTGGTCTTACCCGCTCCCATAAGGCCGACGAAAAATACGTTTGCATGTGGGTCCCGCGCTTGCAACGGCTTCCTCTGCTTCAATCTTGCTGGTGTGTGGCGCAGCTTACTGGCAAAGCGGCTGCCTTGTCGAGCCTGCGCCGGCGGCTTCCGGCCCCGTTTTCTCGGCATCCGTGCTGACCGCGCCGCGCGCATTGCAGCGCGCATCGACGACGGTCGGCGTGATGAAGACGACCAGTTCGTTACGTTGATCGCGTTGCGCGCGGTGCCGGAAAAGCGCGCCCAGAAACGGTATTTTGCCCAAGAGCGGCACGCGCGTCACATCGTTCCGGTTCAGTTGTTCATAGATCCCGCCGATCGCGACCGTCCCGCCGTTCTCGACCTCGACGCGCGTCTGGACGTGCTTCGTATGGATCGCCGGGCCGGCTGCCGTCGGCTCGCCGATGCTGTCCTTCGTCACGTCCAGGTCGAGCACCACGCGCCCGTCCGGCGTGATTTGCGGCTCGACCTCCAGTTTGAGCGTGGCCCGGCGGAACTGCACGCCGCTCACGCCGTTCCCGACCTTCGCCTGGTACGGCAACTCCGACCCCTGTTCGACGATGGCCTTGACGCGATCGGCGGTCACCACGCGCGGACTCGAAACGATCTGGCCCCGCCCCTGTGCCTCGAGCGCACTCAGTTCGACGTCGAGCACACGGCTGAGCGGCGCGGCGAACAGCGTGAAGCCGGCGGTTGCCGCTTCGAAGCCGCCGAGCGGCCGCGCAGCCAGGTCGAGCGCGTTGCGGGCACCGGTCGTATACGTGCCGCTCTCGCCCGACGGCGGCCGCTCCTGCGCCCGCAGCGCGACGCGTGCGCCGAGATTGCGCGAAAAGCCCTGCTCGCCCTCGACGATGCGGGCCTCGATCCGGACCTGCCGCGACGGCCGGTCGATCGCATCGATCAGGCTCGCGACGTGGTCGAGGCGCGGCGCGAGATCGGTGACGAACAGCAGGTTCGTGCGCGGATCGGCCGCCGCTGCGCCACGCTTCGACAGCAGGCGCTGGCCGGTCGCGCCGGCAAGCAGTCGCTGCACGTCCTGCGCACGCGGGTAGTGCAGCGCGAACGTCCGGCTCGCAAGCGGCTCCAAGTCCGCGGCCCGCGCGTGCATTTCGAAGCGCTCGCGTTCGCGGGCGGCCAGCTCGACCGCCGGCGTGACCCATATCACGTTGCCCCGCCGGGTCATCGCGAGCCCGTGCGTGTCGAGTAGCGTGTCGAAAGCATCGCGCCAACGGACATTGTTCAGACGTAACGTGACGGTGCCGCGCACCTGCCCGCTGACGACGATATTGAGCCCCGTGAACCGCGCGAACGCGTCGAACGCGGCCGCGAGCCCTGCGCTCTGCAGATTCAGCGAGATCCGCCGCGTGTCGTCCGCATCGCCCGGTTGCCGGGCCGCAGCGTCGCCCATCCGGGCCGGTGGCGCCAACGGGATCGGCGGCCCCTCCAGCCCGGGTGCCGAGGTGGCGGCCTCCGCCTGAAGCGCCGCGCGAGCCGCTTGGTCGAACGGCGGCGGCTCGGCCTCCGTCGCTACGGCGTGATCCGCCCCGACCACCACGCCTTGGGGCAACGGAAGGCCGGGCACCTGCGTATCGAACGATGCGGCAGGCCAGACGGCCGGCAGCGGCGGCAACGACGCGCTTGCACTGGCCGCGGTCAATCCGGCCCAAACGGCGAGTATCCGGCATCCGGGCTCGATCATGGCCGCCTCCCGTCGTCCAGCGCGACCCGGTACGCGCCGTCCGCTGTTGCGAGCGTCACGGCGACGGGGTCGACGCGCACCACCCGCGCGGCCCCGAGGGTATCGCCGGGGACCACGGCAGTGAAAGCGCCATCACCGTCGTCGAACAGCGCGAGACCTGCATGACCGTCGCGAATGGTGCCGGCCAGGCGGACAGCCGCTCCCTCCGCTTCAGACGAACCGGCCTCGCCGAACGGATCGGCGCCGGGCGCGTCGGCCAGAACCGACGCCTCTCCGCCCGTGGTCGTTGGCGCCGGCAACTCCGGAAACACGTCGACGGACATTTCCACGCGCGCGGCCTCCTTTCCCCGTTCGACACGCAGCGCGGACGGCACTGCCAGAACCGGGAAGCGGGCCAGCCCGCCGACCATCTGCAGCAACGCGTGAAAGCGGCCCTCCGCGACGATGCGCACGGTGCGCCGGCCGTCCGGCACCGCGCCATCGGCGCGCAGCGGTTCGATCGATACGTCGCGCAGCCCGCTCGACGCGGCGCGATCCGCCAGTTCCAGCATCAACGCAGCCCATTCCGGCGTACGCGGCGAGCGATCGCCGTGTGCCGCCGCCGGCTGCACGCCGCGTTGCCGTGCAGCGGCAGCCAGGACACGCCGAGCGTCGGCCTCCCGCATCTGCGCCGCGGCGAGCAACGCGCGGCCATGCGCGAGCCCGCTCCAGTCGGCGGCATTCGCCAGATGAATGCCGCCCGCCAGCACGGCCGCGAACGCGAGCCCACAGCCTGCGACGTGCGCAGCCGCCGGCGACACGCGCCGCATGCCGCCCCGCCATCCGTCGCTGCGCAGTGCGGACCGATGCGCGAGCACCGCCGTCATGCGCCACCTCCCGACGCTTTCCGGGACGCCATCGCGTCGAGCCAGCGCAGCTGGACCGAGAACCGGAACGGCATCCCGCCTGTCACGACCGGAGCACCGGAAACAGGCTTCAGTGCATCGATATCGATCCGCCAGCCACGTTGCTCGCGCGCCATCCCCCCGAGCCATCGCGCGGCCGCCCGATAGCTCGCGGCACGCACGTCGAGCACGGCACCGGCCGACGTCGTGCGCAGCGCATCGAGCCGGACGGTGCCGTCGCGCACCTGCGCCAGCGTGGCCAGCAGCCCTGCGACGTGCCGATAAGGCGCGGCGAGCGCGGCCGCCTGCGCGTCGTGTTGCGCGGCAACGGCCGCAGCCTTGGCTGCGCGTGTCGCAGCCCCCAACTGCGGCTGCAACTCCCGCAGCCGCGCCTCCACAGTCGCGCGCTCGGCATCCACGCGCCACCGCGCCCCGCTGGCGGCGCCCGTCCACAGGCCGACGCCGAGCACACCGAGCAGAATCGCCGCACCGCACTGCGTGGCCCGGCGACGTCGCAACGCGTGCGCCAGCCGCTCGCGGTACGGCAGCAGGTTGAAACCGCCCGGATCCGCACGACGGGCCGTCATTCCCACACCCCGCGCAATGCCAGCCCGAATGCGACCGCCCATGCCGGGCCGCCCGGCATGCCGGCGGGCAGGCATGGTTGCCCGCTCCAGCCGGTGCAGTCGAACGACACCGCAACCGCGCCGAGCACGTCGCCAATTTCGGCGACGGACGTGTCGAAACGGGCGATACACCGCTCGTCCCCTGACACGAGTACG
Source organism: Burkholderia sp. Se-20373 (assembly GCF_017104705.1). Classification (NCBI taxonomy): domain Bacteria; kingdom Pseudomonadati; phylum Pseudomonadota; class Betaproteobacteria; order Burkholderiales; family Burkholderiaceae; genus Burkholderia; species Burkholderia sp. Se-20373. The sequence goes on from NZ_JAAGPH010000019.1 coordinate 21,875, forward strand.
CAACACACCGCCCCGAGCGCGCGCTGGCGCAATGCATCGGAAAACGCCCCCGGCACGGCGCCGGACAGCGTCAGCACCGGTACGGCCAACGGGCCGTCGATTCGCCAGCCGTGCACGCCCGAGTCATGGAACCAGAGCGCCGCGTAAGGGCCCGCCTGCGCGTCGGGTTCGAATTGCGCGGCATAGCGCAACGCACGCAGCGCCGCGGCCGACTCGCCGTCGACCACCGTCAGGTCGACACCGGCCTGGGCGGCCACATCGATCCGCCGTTCGAGCAGCGCCAGCGGAGCCACGGCAATCTCGATCTCGCCGGCTCTCGCGCCGCCGTCCTGCCGCCAGTCGAACGCGAGACTGTCCGGCGCCAGCCCCGAGATGCGTTCGGCCGCCTGCCGCGCGGCGTCCTCGACATCGGCCCGCCCGGCCAGGTCGAGCGTCGCGGTGCGCATCTCGTCATCGTGCAACGCCATCACGCCGCGCGCGTCGCACCGCACCCCGGCCGCCGACAGCCTCGACACGGCGGCGGCCAGCGCACGCGCAACCGCCGCCCAGCGCGCATCCTCCGGCCCGCCCGCCAACCCGACCGGCTCCCGCTCCAGCCCCTCGACGCACACCTCCGCGCCCCGGCCGCACCGGCTCAGCACGGCCACCCTCACCTCATCCGCACCGACGTCGATTCCCGTCGACCGTTGCCCACCCTGCGCAAACCGCGCTCGCCATCGTCCCGCCATCCCAGCCTCCCGAAATCGTCGCGGCCCATGCCGCGTTTCCGAGACCTGATTTTGCAAATCGGCGCGTGCGGCCGACAGTCGGCCTAACGGCCAGCATCCGCTCGCGACGGCCATGCGCGGGCTATGCTGGAAGCACGCCAGACCGCGTCTTCGCGGCGCGCGCCCCCCGCGTCAGGACCGGTCTTACCGGGCAGCTATAATCGCGGGACTGTTTTCCGGTATGCCTATGCAATCCACGACTCCTACGTCCCCGCCTCCCGCCCCGGAGCCGAAGAAGCGGCCCTGGTGGCAAAAAGTCCTGCTCGGATTCGCCACGATGTGCGTCGCGCTCGTCGTGGCCGGCGGCCTCGTGCTCGGCTATGCGCTCGTCGTTGCGTGGCCGAACATGCCGTCGCTCGACGCGCTGACCGACTATCGGCCGAAGGTGCCGCTGCGCATCTATACGTCCGATCACGTGCTGATCGGCGAATTCGGCGAAGAGCGCCGCGACGTCGTCCATTTCAAGGACGTGCCCGACTCGCTGAAGAAGGCGATCCTCGCGATCGAGGACGCACGCTTCTACGATCACGGCGGCGTCGACCTCACCGGCATCGTCCGCGCCGGCATCGTGGCGCTGACGAACGGCCATGCGTCACAGGGTGCGAGCACGATCACGATGCAGGTCGCGCGCAACTTCTTCCTGTCGAGCGAGAAGACCTACACGCGCAAGATCTACGAGATGCTGCTCGCGTACCGGATCGAGCGTGCACTGACGAAGGATCAGATTCTCGAGGTCTACATGAATCAGATCTATCTCGGCCAGCGGGCGTACGGCTTCGCGAGCGCCGCACGGGTCTACTTCGGCAAGGACCTTAAGGACATCTCGCTCGCCGAAGCCGCGATGCTTGCCGGGCTGCCGAAGGCACCGTCCGCGTACAACCCGGTCGTGAACCCGAAGCGCGCGAAGGTGCGCCAGGAATACATCCTCCAACGGATGCTCGAGCTGAACTTCATCTCGCGCGAGCAGTACGACGAGGCCGTCGCACAGCCGCTCGTCGTCAAGGGCCCGGGCCGCGATTTCAGCGTGCACGCCGAGTACGTCGCGGAAATGGTCCGACAAATGATGTACGCGCAGTACCGTGAGGAAACCTACACGCGCGGCTTCAACGTCGTCACGACGATCGACTCCGCGGATCAGCAGGTCGCGTACACCGCGCTGCGCAAGGGCATCATGGATTACGAACGCCGGCACGGCTATCGCGGGCCGGAAGGCTTCATCGAGCTGCCGGCCGGTGCCGACGACCGCGAACAGGCGATCGACGATGCGCTGCTCGAACACCCCGACAACGGCGAACTGATCGCCGCGGTCGTCACGGCCGCCAGCCCGCGCCAGATCACGGTCGCGTTCATCGACGGCAGCAATGCGACGATCGAGGGTGACAACCTGCGCTTCGCGTCGGGCGCGCTGTCGGCCAATGCGCAGCCGAATCGCCGCATCCGCCCGGGCGCGATCGTCCGCGTCGTGAAGAACGACGCCGGCAAATGGTCGATCACGCAGTTGCCGCAGGTCGAGGGGGCATTCCTGTCGATCGTCCCGCAGGACGGCGCGATCCGCTCGCTCGTCGGCGGCTTCGACTACAACAAGAACAAGTTCAACCACGTCACGCAGGCGTGGCGGCAGCCGGGTTCGTCGTTCAAGCCGTTCATCTATTCGGCGTCGCTCGACAAGGGCCTCGGGCCGGCCACCGTGATCAACGACGGCCCGCTGTATTTCAGCGCCGCCGAAACGGGCGGCCAGCCCTGGGAGCCGAAGAACTACGGCGGCGGCTTCGAAGGCCCGATGTCGATGCGCACCGCGCTGCAGCGCTCGCGCAACCTCGTGTCGATCCGGATCCTGAACCACATCGGCACGAAGTACGCGCAGCAGTACATCACCCGCTTCGGCTTCGACGCCGAACGCCATCCGGCCTACCTGCCGATGGCACTCGGCGCGGGCCAGGTCACGCCGCTGCAGATGGCGGGCGCGTACTCGGTCTTCGCGAACGGCGGCTACCGCGTCAATCCGTACCTGATCGCCGAAGTCACCGATCCGAACGGCGCGATCGTCGTGCGTGCGCAGCCGCTCGTCGCCGAGCAGAATGCGCCGCGCGCGATCGACCCGCGCAACGCGTACGTGATGAACAGCCTGCTGCAGAGCGTCGCGCAGCGCGGCACGGGCGCACGGACCAACGTGCTGAAGCGCACCGACCTCGCGGGCAAGACCGGCACGACGAACGACTCGCACGACGCGTGGTTCGCCGGCTACCAGCACACGCTCGCCGCGATCGCGTGGATCGGCTACGACAATCCGCGCAGCCTCGGCGATCGCGAAACGGGGGGCGGCCTGTCGCTGCCGGTCTGGATCGACTACATGGGCGCCGCGCTGAAGGGCGTCCCCGAGTTCAAGCCGACGGTGCCGGACGGTGTCGAGTCGCTCGGCGGCGAGCTGTACTTCACCGAGTTCGCGCCGGGCCACGGCTTCGTGTCGACGGTCGGCGTGCCGCAGGCACCGGCCGCGCAGAACGTCGACGCCACCGTGCCGCACGTCGACGAGCAGGAAAAGCAGGACATCATGAATCTGTTCGCGCACTGACCAACGGCCCGGACATGAAAAAAGCGCCCCGCGGGGCGCTTTTTCTTTGGCACGACGCGTCGACGCGCAGCCCCGGCCTCGGCCCGAGCGGTTACGGCGCGCTAAACGTGATCGGCAGGCCGGCCTGCTGCGTCGCGTATTCGGTGAGCGCCGCGAAAAACTCGGTGCCCGTGCGCGTGTCGCGCCATTCGCCGTCGATGAAACGGTAGTGGAACCCACCCGCCCTCGCGGCGATCCACACTTCCTTCATCGGCGGCTGCAGGTTGACGATGATCTTCGAGCCGTTCTCGAACGTCAGCGTCAGGACGCTGCCGTTGCGCTCCAGATCGATGTCGTGATCGCCGTCGTTGGCGTCGTCGACGGTACGCTCGACGGCCGCCAGTACGGCCTCGGCACGGGTCAGGTATTCGGTATCGGACATGCTAAACTCTATCGGTTCAATTGTTCAGGGACGATCATGCGAGTCGTTTTCCGGATGAGCGCGATTGTAGCGGCTTTGGCGATTCTTGCCGGCTGCGGTCAAAGCGGCGCGCTCTATCTGCCCACCGTGCCTCCGATGCCCAAGCCACTTCAGCAGCAGGACACCCCGCCGTCGGACGTCAAGCCGACCGATGAAAACGCGTCGTCCGACAGTGTGCCCGATTCGTCCGGCACGCCGCTCACGCTGTCACCCGAATTGTCGAGCAGCGCATCGTCGATGCCTGCACCAGCGTCGAGCCCGGCCGCGAAGTAACGGCGCGCCGCCTGCACGGCTCACGAAACAAGGCGATGACTTCCCGGTCATCGCCTTTTGTTTTTTCAGGCTGCGCCGTCACGCGCGCACGCGCCGCCATCCCCATGCGATGATCCGCCAGCCGAGCAGCACGGCGACGATTCCCGCATACAGCTTCGGCTGCGCCAGATTGTGCTTGCCGGCTCTCATCCACCAGAAGTGCAGCACGGCGAGCAGCGCGATCACGTAGATCGCGCTGTGCAGCGTCGCCCAGTGGCGGCCCAGGCGGCGCACCATCGCGCGCGGCGACGTTGCCGCGAGCGGAATCAGCAGCACGAACGCGGCAAAACCGACCGTGATGAACGGGCGCTTGCCGACGTCCTTCAGGATCGCGACGACGTCGAACCACTTGTCGAACCACAGGTAGGTCGTGAAGTGCAGCGTCGCGTAGAAGAACGCGAACAGCCCGATCATCCGGCGAAAGCGCAGCAGCGTGGCGAACCCCGTCATGCGCCGAAGCGGCGTGACGGCGAGCGTGATGCACAGGATCACGAGCGTCCAGAGCCCCGTCGAGCGCGTGACGAACTCGATCGGATTCGCGCCGAGCCGGTCGGTCAGCCCGAACAGCACGAGACGCGCGAGCGGATAAAGGCCGGCCGCGAAAACCAGCACCTTGGCCGGCGCGAGCCAGCGCGGCGCGGCGGGACGGACCGCGCCGCGCCGTGCGGCACGTGCAGCCTGGCCGGCGCCGGCCGTGGGCGCGGCCGCCAGGGGCGAAGGGGGCATGTCGTTTCTCACCGTCGCCCTCAGAAATTCTTCTTCAGGTCCATGCCCTGATACATCGACGCGACCAGGTCGCCGTAGCCGTTGAACATCAGCGTCTTGCGCTTCGGCGTGAAAAAACCGTCCTCACCGATGCGCCGCTCGGTCGCCTGGCTCCAGCGCGGATGATCGACGTTCGGGTTCACGTTCGAATAAAAGCCGTACTCGTTCGACGCGTACGTGTTCCAGCTCGTCTTCGGCTGCTTGTCGACGAAGCGGATCTTCACGAGCGACTTCGCGCTCTTGAAGCCGTACTTCCACGGCACGACGATCCGCACCGGCGCGCCGTTCTGGTTCGGCAGCACCTGCCCGTAGACGCCCATCGTCAGCAGCGTCAGCGGATTCATCGCCTCGTCCATCCGCAGTCCTTCCGAGTACGGCCAGTCGAGCACGGGCGTCGAAAGGCCGGGCATCTGCGACGGATCGGCCAGCGTGACGAACTGCACGTATTTCGCGTTGCCGGTCGGCTGCACACGCTTGATCAGTTCGGACAGCGGCACGCCGATCCACGGGATCACCATCGACCAGCCCTCGACGCAGCGCAGCCGGTACACGCGCTCCTCGAGCGGCGCGAGCTTCAGTAGCTCGTCGAGATCGAACACCTTCGGATGCAGCACCTCGCCCTCGACGCTCACCCGCCACGGGCGCGGCCGCAGCGTGCCCGCGTTCTGCGCGGGGTCGCGCTTGTCGGTGCCGAATTCGTAGAAGTTGTTGTACGTGGTGATGTCCTTGAACGGCGTCACCTTGTCGGCCGCGACGAACTTCGGATTCGTCTTCGCCGCAAGCTTCGCGGCCCGCGCATCGGGCGACGCATAGGCAGCCAATGCTGCGCCGCTGCCGCCGAGCAACCCACCCGCCGCCGCGAGGCCGGCCGCCTGCAATACGCGCCGCCGGTTCTCGAACACCGCACGCGGCGTGATTTCGCCGGGCGCAATATCGCCACCGGTCAATACGTTCCGCAAAGGGCGTTTGATCCACATCGTGCTGCTCCTCCTGCCTGCGCCGCGCGCAGTTTCATGAGCGTTCGACCCGGCCCGTCTTGCGCCGTTCGACGCCCGGACCGCCCGCCCGTTACAAAAGAAAACCGCCGGGCACGCAGTGCACCGGCGGTCTCATAGTCGGACGAACAGCGGAAATCTTACAGCTTGCCGTAGCTGTGCAGCCCGGACAGGAACATGTTGACGCCGAGGAACGCGAAGGTCGTCACGAGCAGGCCCGTGAGCGCCCACCATGCGGCCACCGTGCCGCGCAGGCCCTTCATCAGGCGCATGTGCAGCCACGCCGCGTAGTTGAGCCACACGATCAGCGCCCAGGTTTCCTTCGGATCCCAGCTCCAATAGCCGCCCCATGCTTCGGCAGCCCACAGCGCGCCGAGAATCGTCGCGATCGTGAAGAACGCGAAACCGACCGCGATCGACTTGTACATCACGTCGTCGAGCACGTCGAGCGTCGGCAGGCGATCGGCGAGCACGCCGCGCTCCTTCATCAGGTACGCGACCGACACCATCGCCGACAGCGCGAAGCTGCCGTAGCCGATGAAGTTCGCCGGCACGTGGATCTTCATCCACCAGCTTTGCAGCGCCGGCACGAGCGGCTGGATCTGCTGCGCGTCGCGCGCGACCGAGTACCACATCAGGAAGCCCACGGCCGCGCTGATCACCAGCAGCACGAACGCGCCGAGCGCGCGCGTGCCGTAGTGGCCTTCGTAATACAGATAGAGCAGCGCGGTGATCAGGCTGAACAGCACGAACACTTCATACAGGTTCGATACCGGAATGTGCCCGACGTCCGCCCCGATCAGGTAGGACTCGTACCAGCGCACCATCAGGCCGGTGAAGCCCATCAGCACGGCGACCCACGTGAGCTTCTGGCCGATCGCGGAGCCCGACGCCGAGCGCGCGAGCAAGCCGATCCAGTAGAAGATCGTCGCGAGCACGAACAGCGCGCTCATCCACAGGATCGCCGACTGGCTCGACAGGAAGTACTTGAGGAAGAACGCCGAATCGGCGCGCGCGAGATCGCCCTGGTAGATCTGGATCGACAGCAGCGCCAGCACGGCGATCGACGCCATCATCAGCCGCGCGGGCTTCCAGCGCCAGCCGAGCGCGATGAGCGCCGGCACGGTGCCGATCATCACCGCCGTGTCGTAGTAATCCATGTGCGCGTTGTAGTGCACGAGCGCATAGCCCGCGCCCACCACGAGCGCCAGTGCGAACAGCCAGTCGAGCAGCGACAGGCGCGCGAGGAACGGACGGTCGTCGAACAGCGGCGCCGTGACCGGAGCCTGGGCCGACGCCCGATGGGAAGAGGAGACTTGCGTGAGATCCATGATGTTACCGGGTGGAATTCTCGGAATCGGAACCGCCGCCGGCTGGCGGACGGGCCGTCGATGCCGCACCGGCCGGCGCGGCGTCGCGAGGTGCGGCGTGCAAGGCGGCACCGGCCGCGTCGCGCGTCTGCACGAACTCTTTCTCGAAATCGAAGGTCTTGCGGGCCGTGGACATTGCCATCACCACATCGACGCCCGAACCGGCGTCCTTCAACCAGAACCAGAGGCGCCGCTCGCGCACGTAGAACATCGAGAAGATGCCGGCGACCAGCAGCAGGCTGCCAAGATACACCAGATTCTTGCCGGGTGCGCGCGTCAACTGAAATACCGAAGCTTGCACCTGCTTGAATGAGTCAAGCTGCAAATAGACCGGCGATCCATACAAAAAGCTGTCGGATAGCGCGTTGATCGCGTTCTGCACGAAGCGGATCGTGTCGGTGCCCTGCTGCGCCGCCGGCTCGCCCGCCCGCTCGCGCGCGATCTGCCACACCTCCCACATCGAGCCCTCGAGCATCCGCAGCAGCAGGCTCGCGGCCTTCTCCTGCTCGGCCTTCGGCACCGAGCGGTCGATGAACGTCGCCACGGCCTGGAAACCGCCGATCGGCTGGCCATCGGCGCCACGGCCGACGCTGTCGTCGCCCGCCGCAAAAAGGGTCAGCACCTTCAGCGCGCTGTCCTGCAGGCGGCTGCGCAGCGATGCGTCCATGCCCGGCAGCGAACGCTGCGCGAAACGCGCAGCGGCCTCGGCGCGCGCGGACGGATCCTCGAGCGCGGCACGCAGGTGCATCCATTCGCCGATCGAATCCTGGCTGTCGGCCGGAATCCGCATGTAGCGGAACGGGTCGTTCGGGCTCGCACGCACGCCGGCGAGGAACACGCGCTCGCCGTTCATGTCGACGGGCAGCATGTAGTTGTTGAATTCGCGCGCCTGGCCGTCCTTGCCGCGGATCTTGTACTGCACGGACGGGCCGATGTTGTGGAGCTGCGTCGGCTTCGACGTCTTCGCGCCGGAGCCGAGGCGTTCGTCGAACGCTTCCTTCAGCGAGCCCGTCGTCGCGACACCGCGCACGTCCGGCTTGCCGTTCGCGTCGGCCATGTTTTCGACGTTGATCGCACGGAAATCGGAGAACTCGATCGTGTCGCCGTCGTTGCCCGGCATCTGCAGCGGCGCCGAACTGCCGATCGTCCCCTTCACGGGGAAGGTCTTCGCGTTGCCGCCGGTCATCGGGTAGGCCGTCATCTGCATCTGCGAGCCGCCGTCCTGGAAGCTCGACTGGTAGATCGACACGCCCTTGTACGTGAACGGCTTGTTGACCTCGACTCGCGCCGGGATCTTCTGGCCGGTCTCGCGATCGATCACGACGATGTCGCTCGCGAACAGCTTCGGCATGCCCGTCGTGTAGTAGTCGACGATGAACTTGTTGAGCTGGATCGAGAACGGCAGGTCCTGGATCAGCGAGCCGCTCGGCTGGTTCAGGATCGCGGTCGACACGAACTGCCCCTCGGGCACCCACGCGTAGCCGCGGAACGTCGGGTTCGACGCGGACAGGCGATGGTCGGGCGAGATCTCGCTGATCGTCGCGCTCGTGTTGACCGGGCTCTTGCCGAACATCCACATCTGGAATTTGATCGGCAGGTTGCTGTCGAGCAGGCCGCCGATACAGATCACGACGATCGCGAGGTGCGCGGAGATGTAGCCCCACTTGGTCATTGCACCGCGCTTCGCGGAGATCAGCGTCGCGCCGTCGTTCTCACGCACGATGTGCTTGTAGCCGGCCTTGGTGACGAACGTGGCGAGCGTCGCCGTGACCGTCGCGCGCGTGCCGGACGTCGTGTATTCGGCCTTGTGGTGGAACGCCCGCAGGCTGCCTTCGCGAACCTTGTCCTTCCAGCTCTTCGCATCGGCGAGCATCTTCGGCGCGTTGCGGATCACGCACAGCGAGATCGACACGACGAGGAAGATCAGGATCAGCATGAACCACCACGCGCTGTACACGTTGTACAGGCCGAGCGAGCGGAAGATGTCCGCCCAGAACGGCCCGAACTGGTTCACATAGTTCGGATACGGATCGTCCTGGGTCAGGACCGTGCCGATGATGCTCGCAATCGACAGCACCACCAGCAGCGCAATCGCGAAGCGCATCGAGCTCAGCAACTCGACCGCACGCTTCGGTGCACCCTGACCCGACTTCGACTGCAACCCCGACGTGGTAACGCTCATTCAAACTCCGACTCAGGGGAAACAGCCCCCAACGCTCACTTTGATTATTGCCCCCGAAGGGGCGGCCAGCACGCTCGTGACGGCCGGCGCGCGCTGACAAAAAAGAAGGGCGAGGCAACCGCAACGATGCGGCGCCCCACCCTTTTCTTGTTCTGACTCCGGCCGCCCTTCGGGCGCCCGGTCATTCCGTTCGCGGCTGACCGCTCAACGCAGGCCCGCGATGTAATCCGCGACGGCCTTGATCTCGTTGTCCGACAGCCGCGTGGCGATCTGATGCATCGCCTCGTTGTTGTTGCGCGCGCCGGCACCCTGCTGGAACGCGGTCAACTGCGCGACCGTGTAATCGGCCCATTGCCCCGACAGACGCGGGTACTGAACCGGGATCCCTTGCCCTGTCGGCCCGTGGCAGCTCGCGCAGGCGGGTACGCCCTTCTCCGCGATGCCGCCGCGATAGATCTTCTGGCCGATCGGCACGGTTGCCGCATCGCGCGCGGTGCCGAGCTTCGTCGTCTGCGCCCCGTAGTACGCGGCGACGTTGCGCATGTCGTCCGCGCTCAGCGCGCTCGCGAATCCGACCATCACCGCGTTGGTGCGCACCGGCCCCTTCGCGCCCGGCTGCGTCTTGAAGTCGTTCAACTGCTTGACCAGATATTCGGGATGCTGGCCAGCGAGCTTCGGGAAACTGCCCGATGCGCTATTGCCGTCGGCGCCGTGACACGACGCGCAGACCTGCCCGGCAATCGCCTTGCCACGGTCGAGATCCGGCTTTGCCGCATCCGCCGCGTTTGCCTCCGCTACGAAACCTACGAACCCTGCTGCAACCTGAAGCACCATCAGAGACTTGCACAGTCGATTCATTCGCACACCCTGTTTCGTCTTGTGGGAATTTGAGGTTCTGCAAAAAACGACGGCGTTCAGTCTACCGCAGAAGCTACATAAAAGCGCGAGGCAGGCGCCCGGTAGCCTTCGGTAAAACCGCCGTATTGTACAATATCGTGTTGAAAGCTCCGGCGCCTATCGGGGCTACCCCGCCTCCACCAAGCGGCTCGCGCCGCCCGTCCTTCCGGTTCCCATGGCCTTTCTGCTCCATCAAGCCCGCTTCTACACGACCGTCAACCATCTGCGCGACCTGCCGCCGACGGTCCAGCCGGAAATCGCGTTCGCGGGCCGCTCGAATGCCGGCAAGTCGACGGCGATCAACGTGCTGTGCAACCAGAAGCGGCTCGCCTTCGCGTCGAAGACGCCCGGCCGCACGCAGCATATCAACTACTTCTCCGTCGGCCCGGCCGCCGAGCCCGTCGCGAACCTCGTCGACCTGCCCGGCTACGGCTATGCGGAAGTGCCCGGCGCCGCCAAGGCGCATTGGGAAATGCTGCTGTCGTCCTACCTCGCGACCCGCTCGCAGCTCTGCGGCCTGATCCTGATGATGGATTCGCGCCGTCCGCTGACCGATCTCGACCGCCGCATGATCGAGTGGTTCGTGCCGACCGGCAAGCCGATCCACACGCTGCTGACGAAGTGCGACAAATTGACGCGGCAGGAAAGCATCAACGCGCTGCGGACCACGCAAAAGGGGCTCGATGCGTATCGTGACCAGGGCGTCCAGGGCAAGCTGACGGTCCAGCTGTTCTCGGCGATGAAGCGCATTGGGCTCGACGAGGCGCACGAATTGATCGAAAGCTGGGTGCGGCCGTCCGTCGCCGACGAAAAAAGCGAGCCTGTAGCACAATGATCGGGCAACGCGCGGCCGGGATCGGCGGCGCGCACCTGACGGCGCCTGCGGTTTCGGCCGGCTCATAAAAAAACCCGCCGTTGAACGGCGGGTCAAACAGCCTAATCGAAAAACGACAGGCACCCGCTCAGGGAGGAGAAGCGGGGAGCTGCACGCGACGCGTGCCGCTCGATCGCTATCATATACCAACGCTCCCGAAAATGACCTAAGGGTTCCGTAAGGTCTTACTGCCCTGATTTCTACCCAATCGCCATGAGCTTCCATCCGCTTCATCGTCCGCGCCGGATGCGCCGCGACGACTTCTCCCGGCGCCTGATGCGCGAAAACCGTCTGACCACTGACGACCTGATCTATCCGGTGTTCGTCGTCGAAGGCACCAACGAACGGCAGCCGGTGCCGTCGATGCCCGGCGTCGAACGCGTGTCCGTCGATCTGCTGATGCAGGTCGCCGAACAGTGCGTCGAACTCGGCGTGCCCGTGCTGTCGCTGTTCCCGGCCATCGAGCCGTCGGTGAAAACGCCTGACGGCCGCGAGGCAGCCAATCCGGAAGGCCTGATCCCGCGCGCGGTGCGCGAGCTGAAGAAGCGCTTCCCCGAACTCGGCGTGCTGACCGACGTCGCACTCGATCCGTACACGAGCCACGGCCAGGACGGCGTGCTCGACGAAAACGGCTACGTGATCAACGACGACACGATCGAGATCCTGATCGACCAGGCGCGCGCGCAGGCGGAAGCCGGCGTCGACATCGTCGCCCCGTCGGACATGATGGACGGCCGCATCGGCGCGATCCGCGAAATGCTGGAAAGCGACGGCCATATCCACACGCGGATCATGGCCTATTCGGCCAAGTTCGCGTCGGCGTTCTACGGCCCGTTCCGCGACGCGGTCGGCTCGGCGTCCAATCTGGGCAAGGGCAACAAGATGACCTACCAGATGGATCCGGCGAACAGCGACGAAGCGCTTCGCGAAGTGCGCCTGGACATCGACGAAGGCGCCGACATGGTGATGGTCAAACCCGGCATGCCGTACCTCGACATCGTGCGCCGCGTGAAGGACGAGTTCCGCTTCCCGACCTACGTGTACCAGGTGAGCGGTGAATACGCGATGCTGAAGGCCGCCGCGATGAACGGCTGGCTCGATCACGACAAGGTCGTGCTCGAATCGCTGCTCGCGTTCAAGCGTGCGGGCGCCGACGGCGTGCTCACGTACTTCGCACTCGACGCCGCGCGCCTGCTGAAAGCGCAACGCTAAGCGCCTGCCGGCAGGTGGAAACAAAAAACGGCGGGACACTTCGGTGTCCCGCCGTTTTTTGTTTGATGTCGACCGAGGCCGTTTGCCTTGTCGATCGTCAATTCATGCCACGCAAACGCGCCGGTTCGCCACCGGCGCGCATGGTCATACCGTCGGGACCGCAGCCCGGTCGAGGCTGCGCAGGAACGTCTCGGCCGCCTGATAGCCGACCACGCGCCCGATCTCGTTGCCGCTTCGATCGAAGAAGATGATGCCCGGCGGGCCGAACAGGTTGAAGCGCTTCAGCAGCGCCTGGTCATCCGGGTTGTTCGCGGTGACATCCGCGCGCACGAGGTGAAGTTGCGCGAGCCGCGCCTGCACGCGCGCGTCGGTAAACGTCAGATGCTCCATCTCCTTGCAGCTCACGCACCAGTCGGCGTAGAAGTCGAGCATCACGGGCCGGCTCGCCGTCTTCAGCAGCGTGTCGAGTTCGCCGCTCGAGCGCACCGATGCGAACGCGGGCCCTTCCTGACCAGCGGCCGCGCCTGCCGCCGCCGTACCACCCGACGCAACCGTGCGTGCCGCCAGCACCGCCAGCGGCTTGACCGGATCGGTCGATCCCGCGGCCAGGCCGACGAGCAGCGTGGCCGCCCAGATCGCGAGCGCAGCACCCACGCCACGGCCAAGGCGACGCCAGATCGACGTGGCGCCGGCATTCGGCGTGAACAACCCGAGCGCCGCGGCCGCGATCAGCAGCCACAACGCAGCGAGCACCATCTTCAGGCCACCGGCCAGCACCGGCCACACGATCCACAGCGCGGCTGCGAGCAGCACGATGCCGAAGAACACCTTCACGCCGTCCATCCATGCGCCGGCACGCGGCAGTACCGTCCCGGCCCCGACGCCGACGACCAGCAGCGGCACGCCCAGCCCCAGCCCCATCGCGAACAATGCAGCGCCGCCGAGCAGCGCATTGCCCGTGTGCGCGATGAAGGCGAGCACCGCGAACAGCGGCGCCGTCATGCATGCGCCGACGACCAGCGCGGACAGCGCACCCATCGCCGCGACCGCGACGAAATGGCCGCCCTGGCGCGCACTCGATGCCTCGGCCGCGCCGTTCTGCCAGCGCGCGGGCAGCGCGATGTCCTTGCCCGAGATCAGCGAGACGGCAAACGCGGTCAGCAACACGCCGAACGCACCGAGCACCCACGGGTTCTGCAGCCACGCGCCGAGGCTCTGGCCGACCAGCGCCGCGGCGATGCCGAGCACCGTGTAGACCAGCGCCATGCCGACCACGTAGGTCAGCGACAGCGCGAAACCGCGCGCATGCGTCGCCCGCGTGCCCTGGCCGATGATGATCGCCGACACGATCGGAATCATCGGATACGAACACGGCAGAAGGCTCAGCACGACGCCCGCGACGAAATACAGTCCGACGATCGTGAAGAAGCCGTGCCCCTCGAGCAGCGACTGCGCAAAATCGGCGCTGGTGACCTTGTCGAACCAGCTGCCCGCGGCAGCCGTATCGCCGGACGTCGGCGACGACGAGGCGGCGCCCAGCGCGGCGCCGTCGACCTTCACGACATGCTCGGCCGGCGGATAACAGATGCCCTCGTCCGCGCACCCCTGCGACGTCACCGCGAGCTCGAACGGGCCGGACGCCTGCTTGACGGGCACGTGCACGACGACTTCGTCACGGTAGGTCTCGACATCCTTCTGGAACGTCTGGTCGAACTTCACGTGGCCAGCCGGAAATTGCGGATCGCCGAGCGTCGCCTGTCCGCTCTTCACCGCGAACGCGAACCGCTCGCGGTACAGGTAGTAGCCGTTGGCGACCTTGAAGCGGACGTCCACCTGTCCCGGCGATTCGCTCGCACTGAACTTGAACGCCACCGACGGATCGAGGAAATCGTCGGCCGCGCGCGCGACCGACAGGCCGCCCAGCACGAGCATGAACGACAACAGGACTGCGAGGAATCGCAGCGCGCGCACGCGCACGGGAAGGGCCATACCGTTAAACATGAAATAGACGTTGAGTTTCGCTGGTCACCCACTGGCCGTACGCGGCCGATGCCGTCGTCTGCCACGAGACGATTTCGGGCGTCTCGTAAGGATGATGCGCGAGAATAAATCGCTCCAGTTCGAGCGCCCGCACGGGGCTCGTCTTGAACAGCAACTGGATCTCGTCGGCCGTTTCGACCTTGCCCTGCCAGTGGTAGCGCGACTTGATCGCGCCGAGCTCCGACACGCACGCGGCAAGCCGCGCATCGAGCGCACCGTCTGAAAGCGCCTTGGCGGTCTCGGTATCGGGCACCGTCGTCAGCATCAGCACCACTATCATCCGCGCCCTCCTGGCTGGTCTATCGGCTCCCGCCGACACGGATTGCCCACCTGGGACGCGCGCGGGCTGCCCCGTATCGTAGCGCAGCCCGCGCAACGCTGCCGGCACCGCCCTGCGACAATCGATCGCAGCCGGCGCCGGAAAAACAAAAAGGGCCAAGCAATTGCTCGGCCCCTTTCAGATACTGCTGCGTACCGGAAGCTTACTCAGCTTCTTGCACGTTTTCCGTTTCGTCGACTTCCGGACGATCGAGCAGCTCGACCAGTGCCATCGGCGCGTTGTCACCCACGCGGAAGCCGAACTTCAGCACGCGCAGGTAGCCGCCCGGACGGTTCGCGAAACGCGGACCGAGCACGTCGAACAGCTTCGCCACCGAGTCACGATCGCGCAGGCGGTTGAACGCCAGGCGACGGTTTGCCAGCGACGGCTTCTTGCCGAGCGTGATCAGCGGCTCGACGACTTTACGGAGTTCTTTCGCCTTCGGCAGCGTCGTCTTGATGACTTCGTGCTCGATCAGCGAGTTGGACATGTTACGGAGCATAGCCAGACGGTGGCTGCTCGTGCGGTTCAGTTTCCGCAGACCATGACGATGGCGCATTTCAGTTTCCTTGATTCAAAGTTTTGATCCAGCTCTTCTATCGCACCTCGATGGGTGCACGGGCCGGTAACGAAAAAAGCAAGATGCGGATTTTAAAGGAAAATCCGCATCTTTGCCAACTACAGCAACAACCAGGCTTACTTGTCGAGACCAGCCGGCGGCCAGTTTTCGAGCTTCATGCCCAGCGTGAGACCGCGCGAAGCGAGCACTTCCTTGATCTCGTTGAGCGACTTGCGACCGAGGTTCGGCGTCTTCAGCAGCTCGTTTTCCGTGCGCTGGATCAGGTCGCCGATGTAGTAGATGTTCTCGGCCTTCAGGCAGTTCGCCGAACGAACCGTCAGCTCGAGATCGTCCACCGGACGCAGCAGGATCGGGTCGATCTGCGGTGCACGCGACGGCGCTTCGGCTGCCGTTTCCGTGCCTTCCAGCGCCGCGAACACGGACAGCTGGTCGACCAGGATGCGGGCCGATTGACGGATCGCTTCTTCCGGCGTGATCACACCGCTCGTCTCGATGTTCATCACGAGCTTGTCCAGGTCGGTACGCTGCTCGACACGTGCGCTTTCGACTGCGTAGCTCACGCGGCGAACCGGCGAGAACGATGCGTCGAGGACGATGCGGCCGATGATCTTGGCCGTGTCTTCGCCGTAGCGACGAACGTTGCCGGGCACATAGCCGCGACCCTTTTCGATCTTGATCTGAACGTCGAGCTTGCCGCCCTTCGACAGGTGCGCAATCACGTGATTCGGGTTGATGACTTCGCAGTCGTGAGCCAGCTCGATATCGCCGGCCGTGACAACGCCTTCACCTTCCTTGCGCAGCGTAACCGTCACTTCGTCACGGTTATGCAGCTTGAACACCACGCCCTTCAGGTTCAGCAGCAGGTTGACGACGTCTTCCTGCACGCCATCCAGCGTCGAGTACTCGTGCACCACGCCCGCGATCGTCACTTCGGTCGGCGCGTAGCCGACCATCGACGACAGCAGCACGCGGCGAAGCGCATTGCCCAAGGTGTGGCCGTAACCGCGTTCGAACGGTTCCATGACCACCCTCGCGTGGTTCTCGCCCAGCGATTCCACGGCGATGATCTTGGGTTTCAGCAAACTGGTTTGCATGGGCTTTCCTTTTCAATACCCTCGGCTCGTTACACCGATAAGGCTGACCGGTAACAACCAGAAAATAAACAGCCGAGGCCCCTCCTTGCGCAACGCAATCGGGGTACCTCGGCCGTCAATCGGATTAACGCGAATACAATTCGACGATCAGGCTTTCGTTGATGTCGCCTGCGATTTCAGCGCGTTCCGGCATTTGCTTGAACGTGCCTTCGAACTTCTTCGCATCGACTGCAACCCAGCTCGGCATGCCGCCTTGCTCGGCCAGCGACAGCGCTTCGACGATACGCGCCTGCTTCTTCGCCTTTTCGCGGATCGCGACGATGTCACCTGCCTTCACTTGCTGCGACGGGACGTTCGCAACGACGCCGTTCACGGTGATCGACTTGTGGCTCACCAGCTGACGCGCTTCAGCGCGGGTCGAGCCGAAGCCCATGCGATACACGACGTTGTCGAGACGCGACTCGAGCAATTGCAGCAGGTTTTCACCCGTGTTGCCCTTGCGGCGGTCGGCTTCAGCGAAGTAGCGGCGGAACTGACGCTCCAGCACGCCGTAGATACGCTTGACCTTCTGCTTTTCGCGCAGCTGCGTACCGTAGTCGGACGTACGTGCGCCCGAGGTACGGCCGTGCTGACCCGGCTTGCTGTCGAGCTTGCACTTGTCGGCGAGCGAGCGGCGCGCGCTCTTCAGGAACAGGTCGGTGCCTTCACGGCGGGACAGCTTGGCCTTCGGGCCGATATAACGTGCCACTTTGCATTCCTCTATCAATCAGTCACGCAGATCTGAATCCGCGCTAGTTCGCGCCCTTTGGGGCGAACGGTGGGCTTAGTCAATCAAAAAAGCAACGCCCGTCGACGCTGAGCGGCGACAGGCAATGTGCTAGCACGAACGTGCCAGCACACCTTTAGATACGACGACGCTTCGGCGGACGGCAGCCGTTGTGCGGAATCGGGGTGACGTCCGAAATCGCGGTGATCTTGATGCCGAGGCCGTGCAGTGCACGCACTGCCGACTCACGACCCGGGCCCGGGCCCTTGATCCGCACTTCCAGATTCTTCACGCCGTATTCCATCGCGACGCGGCCAGCCGACTCGGCTGCGACCTGGGCAGCGAACGGCGTCGATTTGCGCGAGCCCTTGAAGCCCTGACCGCCCGACGTCGCCCATGCCAGTGCGTTGCCTTGGCGATCGGTGATCGTGATGATCGTGTTGTTGAACGACGCGTGAACGTGAACCACGCCTTCAGCGACGTTCTTCTTAACCTTCTTGCGAACGCGTTGCGCCGCGGTGTTCGAAGCCTTAGCCATTACGTTTTCCTGTAACTGTCAGTTCCGCTTACTTCTTCAGCGCTTGCGCTGCACGACGCGGACCCTTGCGAGTACGTGCGTTCGTACGCGTACGCTGACCGCGCATCGGCAGGCCCTTGCGATGACGAACACCACGGTAGCAACCGAGGTCCATCAGGCGCTTGATGTTCATCGTCACTTCACGGCGCAGATCGCCTTCGACGACAAACTTGCCCACTTCTTCACGCAGCTTTTCCAAGTCTGCGTCGGTCAAGTCCTTGACCTTCTTCGAAAAATCGACGCCAGCTGCCACGCAGATGCTGCGCGAACGGGTGCGGCCGACACCAAAGATTGCCGTCAGGCCGATCTCGGTGTGCTGGTGATTCGGGATGTTAACCCCTGCGATACGAGCCATTGTTTTTCCTCAAACAAAAAGCGCAAACAAACGCGCGGTCAGCCTTGGCGCTGCTTGTGGCGCGGATCCGAGCTGCAGATCACGCGAACGACGCCTTTGCGCTTGATGATCTTGCAATTGCGGCAAATGCGCTTAACCGATGCCATCACTTTCATGATAATACCCTTTTTTCAAATCACTTCGCCCGGAACACGATCCGCGCACGAGACAGATCGTAAGGCGTCAATTCAACCGTCACCTTGTCGCCCGGCAGGATGCGGATGTAGTGCATCCGCATCTTTCCGGAAATATGCCCCAACACGACATGGCCGTTTTCCAGCTTCACACGGAAGGTCGCATTCGGGAGGTTTTCAATCACCTCACCCTGCATCTGGATTACATCGTCTTTGGCCATAGTCCTTTCAACGCATCGGGATGTTGCCGCCCTTGAAGTTCGCCTTCTTGAGCAGTGACTCATACTGTTGCGACATAACGTACGACTGCACCTGCGCCATAAAGTCCATCGTGACGACGACAATGATCAGCAGCGACGTTCCACCAAAATAAAACGGCACGTTCCAGCGCAGCACCAGAAACTCCGGCAGCAAACACACGAAGACGATGTAGATCGCACCGGCCAGCGTCAGACGCGTGAGGATGCGGTCGATATATCGTGCGGTCTGATCGCCCGGACGAATGCCCGGAACAAACGCGCCGCTCTTCTTCAGGTTGTCTGCGGTTTCCCTGCTGTTGAACACCAGTGCGGTGTAGAAGAAGCAGAAAAACACGATCGCCAGCGTGTACAGCAGCACATAGACCGGCTGGCCCGGCTTCAGCGCTTCCGCAACGTTATGCAACGTATTGGAAATCCAGCTTCCCGTCGGCTGACCGGTACTGAACCAGCCGAGAATCGTTGCCGGGAACAGAATGATCGACGATGCGAAGATCGGCGGAATCACACCCGACATGTTCAGCTTCAGCGGCAGATGCGACGACTGCCCACCGTAGATCTTGTTGCCGACCTGGCGCTTCGCGTAGTTCACGAGGATCTTGCGCTGACCGCGTTCGATGAACACGACCAGGTAAGTCACCGCAGCAATCAGGACGACGATGATGATCGCCGAAATGATGCTCATCGAACCCGTACGCACCAGCTCGAACAACCCACCGACGGCATTCGGGAACCCTGCTGCGATCCCGCCGAAGATGATGATCGAGATACCGTTGCCCAGACCACGCTCGGTAATCTGCTCGCCGAGCCACATCAGGAACATCGTACCGGTAACCAGCGTCACGACCGTCGTCAGACGGAACAGCATGCCGGGGTCAGTAACGAGGCCCGGCTGGTTTTCCAGCGCAGCCGCGATACCGAACGCCTGGAAGGTCGCGAGCACCACGGTGAAATACCGCGTGTACTGCGTGATCTTCCGTTGCCCTGCCTGCCCTTCCTTCTTCAGCGCCTCGAGCTGCGGCGAGACAATCGCCAGCAACTGCATGATGATCGACGCCGAGATGTACGGCATGATCCCCAGCGCAAAGATCGTGAAGCGGGAAAGCGCGCCACCCGAGAACATGTTGAACATGCCCAGGATGCCGCCCGCCTGGCTCTGGAACAGCTTCGCCAGTTGATCCGGATCGATGCCCGGCACGGGAATGTGCGCGCCGATGCGATAGACGATCAGCGCCAGGAGCAAGAACATTGCTCGCCGGCGCAGATCGCCGAATTTCGCCGTGCTTCGACCGGGTTTTGCAAGACTCGGGCTGTTAGCCAAGTACCTTCTCCGATGAATGCAAGTGACGACGCGCTACGCGTGTCACTCGGCGAACGAACCGCCAGCCGCTTCGATCGCAGCGCGCGCACCCTTGGTGGCACCGAGACCCTTCACGACGATCTTGCGCTTCAGTTCGCCCGTCGCGATGATCTTCGCGCTCTTCGTCAGCTCACCGACCAGGCCGGCTTGCTTCAGTGCGAGCAGATCGATCTCATCGACCGGCAGCTTCTCGAGGTCGCTCAGGCGCACTTCACCGACGAATTCCTTCGTCAGCGACGTGAAGCCGCGCTTCGGCAGACGACGTTGCAGCGGCATCTGACCGCCTTCGAAACCGACTTTGTGGAAGCCGCCCGAACGCGATTTCTGACCCTTGTGACCACGGCCAGCCGTCTTGCCGAGGCCCGAACCGATGCCACGGCCGACGCGACGCTTGGCGTGCTTGGCGCCAGCTGCCGGCTTCAGGTTATTCAATTCCATATCAACTCCTTGATCCGTAGGGCCGCTTACGCGATGACCTTAACGAGGTACGAGACCTTGTTGATCATGCCGCGGACCGCCGGCGTGTCCTGAAGCTCGCTGACCGAATTGAGTCGGCGCAGGCCCAGGCCACGCACGGTCGCGCGGTGCGATTCGCGGGTCCCGATCAGGCTCTTAACGAGCTGAACCTTGACAGTTTTTTCAGACATGGTGACCACCCGGGCTTAGCCCAAAATTTCTTCGACGGACTTGCCGCGCTTCGCCGCGATGTCTGCCGGGGTGGACTGCTTGCGCAGACCGTCCAGCGTGGCGCGAACGAGGTTGTACGGGTTCGTCGAACCGTGGCTCTTCGCCACGACGTTCTGAACGCCCATCACGTCGAACACTGCGCGCATCGGGCCGCCGGCGATCACGCCCGTACCTGCCTTCGCCGGAGCGAGGAGGACAGCGGATGCGCCATGCTTGCCGTGCACTTCGTGTTGCAGCGTGCCGTTCTTGAGCGGCACCTTGAACATGTTGCGGCGAGCTTGTTCCATTGCCTTCTGGACAGCGACCGGCACTTCCTTCGCCTTGCCCTTGCCCATACCGATGCGGCCGTCACCGTCGCCAACCACGGTCAGTGCGGCGAAGCCGAGAATACGGCCACCCTTCACGACCTTGGTCACGCGATTGACCGAAATCATCTTTTCGCGAAGGCCGTCGTCGCGCTCGTCAGCCTGAACTTTCGCTTGCATCTTTGCCATGACGAATTCCTTCCTTAGAACTTGAGCCCAGCTTCGCGAGCTGCCTCAGCCAGCGCCTTGACGCGGCCGTGGTAGCGGAAGCCCGAGCGGTCGAAGGCGACGGATTCGATGCCGGCAGCCTTTGCCTTTTCGGCAATACGCTTGCCGATCAGCGTCGCGGCATTGACGTTGCCGCCCTTGCCCGACTTGTCGGCCAGTTCTGCGCGCACTTCTGCTTCGAGCGTCGACGCGCTGGCGAGCACCTTGGTGCCGCACGGCGAGAACACTTGAGCGTAGATGTGCGTGTTCGTGCGATGCACGGCGAGACGCGCGACCTGCAGCTCAGCGATCTTGATACGCGTCTGGCGAGCGCGGCGCAGGCGAGATTGAGTCTTATCCATGATTGCGCACCCTTACTTCTTCTTCGTTTCTTTGAGGATCACAACCTCGTCGGAATAGCGCACGCCCTTGCCCTTGTAGGGTTCCGGCGGACGGTAACCGCGGACTTCCGCAGCCACTTGACCGACTTGTTGCTTGTTGATCCCCTTGATCACGATTTCGGTTTGCGTCGGGGTTTCTGCCTTGACGCCTTCCGGCATCTGGTGCACCACCGGGTGCGAGAAACCCAGCGACAGGTTCAGCTTGTCGCCTTGCGCTTGCGCACGATAACCGACGCCAACCAGCGTCAGCTTGCGCTCGAAACCCTTGGTCACGCCGTGCACGGCATTCGCGATAATCGCGCGCATCGTGCCCGACAGTGCATTTGCTTCGCGGCTTTCGTTCACCGGCGACAGGTTCAGCGTGCCGTCGTTGTTCGCCACGTTCACGAGCGGATTGATCGCTTGCGTGATGGTGCCCAGCGGGCCCTTGACGGTGATCGCACCGTCGGCCAGCTTGACTTCCGCGCCTTGCAGCGCGATCGGGCTCTTACCTACTCGAGACATGTTTCTCTCTCCTCGGCTTTAAGCGACGTAGCAGATGACTTCGCCGCCGACGCCGGTAGCGCGCGCCTTGCGGTCGGTCATCACGCCCTTGGGCGTCGACACGATTGCCACACCGAGGCCATTCATGACCTGCGGGATGTCGTTACGGCCACGGTACACGCGCAGGCCAGGCTTCGACACGCGTTCGATGCGTTCGATGACCGGACGGCCAGCGTAGTACTTCAGCGCGATATTCAGTTCGGACTTCGCACCTTCCGCCTTCACGGCGAAATCGTCGATATAGCCTTCGTCTTTCAGGACTTGCGCGATTGCAACCTTGACTTTCGACGAGGGCATCGACACCGATACCTTCTCGACCATCTGCCCGTTGCGGATGCGAGTCAGCATATCGGCGATAGGATCACTCATGCTCATTTACGTTTCTCCTATTACCAGCTCGCCTTGGTCAGGCCAGGAATCTCGCCACGGAATGCGATTTCACGAATCTTGTTACGCGCGAGGCCGAATTTACGGAACGTGCCACGCGGACGGCCCGTGATCGCGCAGCGGTTACGCTGGCGGGTCGGGTTTGCGTTGCGGGGCAGTTGCTGCAGCTCAAGGCGTGCTTCGTAGCGCTCTTCTTCCGACTTGCTTTGGTCTTCGACGATCGCCTTCAGCGCATCGCGCTTTGCTGCGAACTTCGCGACCAGGCGGGCGCGCTTCTTTTCACGTTCGATCAGTGCCAGTTTAGCCACGGTAACCTCAGTTTCTGAACGGGAACTTGAAGCTGGCGAGCAGAGCCTTTGCTTCGTCGTCGGTCTTCGCAGTCGTCGTGATGCTGATGTTCAGCCCACGCAGTGCGTCGATCTTGTCGTAGTCGATTTCGGGGAAAATGATCTGCTCTTTCACACCGATGTTGTAGTTGCCACGGCCATCGAAAGCACGACCCGACACGCCGCGGAAGTCACGCACGCGGGGCAGGGCAACCGTCACGAAACGGTCGAGGAATTCGTACATCGCTTGGCCACGCAGCGTCACCATCGCGCCGATCGGGTAGCCCTGGCGGATCTTGAAGCCTGCGATTGCCTTGCGTGCCTTGGTCACGACCGGCTTCTGACCAGCGATCTTCGTGAGGTCGCCAACGGCGTTCTCGATGATCTTCTTGTCAGCGATCGCTTCGCCAAGACCCATGTTCAGCGTGATCTTGGTGATGCGCGGCACTTCCATGACCGACTTGTAACCGAACTTCTCGATCAGGCCGGGCACAACCTTTTCTTTGTAAAACTCTTGAAAACGAGCCATTTTTTACTCCGCTGCGTCAGGCGCTCAGTACAGCACCGGTCGTCTTCAGGAAGCGAACCTTCTTGCCTTCCTCGACCTTGATGCCAACACGCGACGCCTTGCCATTCGCGTCGACCAGTGCGACGTTCGAAATATGCAGGGGCATCGTCTTCGCTTCCACGCCGCCCGTCGTACCCTTCATCGGGTTCGGCTTCACATGCTTCTTGACGAGGTTGATACCTTCAACCGTCACATGCTCTGCACCGACAGCCAGCACGACGCCGCGCTTGCCCTTGTCCTTGCCAGTGACGACGATGACTTCGTCACCTTTGCGAATCTTGTTCATCGCGACTCCTTACAGCACTTCCGGCGCCAGCGAAACGATCTTCATGAATCGTTCGCTACGCAGCTCACGCGTGACCGGCCCGAAAATACGGGTGCCGATCGGCTCGAGCTTGTTATTCAAAAGCACAGCGGCGTTGCCGTCGAACTTGATCAGCGAGCCGTCTTGACGGCGCACGCCCTTGGCGGTGCGGACCACCACGGCGTTGTAAATTTCGCCTTTCTTCACGCGCCCGCGCGGCGTTGCCTCTTTGACGCTCACCTTGATGATGTCGCCAATGCCGGCATAACGACGCTTCGAGCCGCCGAGCACCTTGATGCACAGGACTTCACGTGCACCCGTGTTGTCGGCTACTTCGAGCCGAGATTCGGTCTGGATCATGGTTTGTCTTTCCCAACTTAATCCGGATGCACCACCATGATGCATTCGGTCAGTCTTGGTCCCGTCAGCCAATCGGCTGCTTGGGTTGGAACAGCAGCGACGGCAAACGAAACCCGCCATCGCAATTCGGTGAATCTTTCGGACAGGCAGGCGCCAGTCCGCTTCCCCCACCAACTTCGCCCGCGACGGGGCTCCCATAAAGAGGGAAGACCAGGATTATAACAAATAATCCTGGTCACGCAAGCAAATACTTTGCGATTTCAAGCACTTCGAGGAGAAGTGCCTGTTACTGCCTACTGCGCTGCCCGCTTAGATGACGCGAGCTGCTTCGACGAGGCGCGACACCGTCCAGGCCTTCGTCTTCGAAACAGGACGAGTTTCCTGGATTTCGACGAGATCGCCTTCGTTGTAGGTGTTCGCTTCATCGTGCGCGTGATACTTCTTCGAACGCACGACATACTTGCCGTAGATCGGGTGCTTGACGCGGTGCTCGATCAGCACGGTGACGGTCTTGTCCATCTTGTTGCTGACGACCCGACCGACCAGCGTCCGCTTCAGCGAGGTTTTCACGCTATCGTTCATTTCTGGTTCGCCTTCTGAGTCATGACGGTCCGCACACGTGCGATGTCGCGACGAACCTTCTTCAGCTGGCTCGTGTTCGTGAGCTGCTGGGTCGCGAGTTGCATGCGCAGGCCGAATTGCGCCTTCAGCAGGTCCGCCAGCTCCTTGTTGAGCGCGGCCTGGTCTTTCTGGAGAAGTTCGGAAGCCTTCATATTTTCTCCTTAGGCGCCGAGCTGGCGCACGATGAACGCCGTCTTCAGCGGCAGCTTGGCTGCAGCCAGACGGAACGCTTCGCGTGCCAGTTCTTCGGTTACGCCGTCCATTTCATAGAGCATCTTGCCCGGCTGAATCTCGGCGACGTAGTACTCCGGGTTACCCTTACCGTTACCCATACGCACTTCGGCCGGCTTCTGCGAAATCGGCTTGTCCGGGAAGATCCGGATCCAGATGCGGCCACCACGCTTGATGTGACGCGTCATTGCACGACGCGCCGCTTCAATCTGGCGTGCGGTCAGACGACCGCGACCGATAGCCTTCAGGCCGAATTCACCGAACGACACTGCGTTACCGCGCGTCGCCTTGCCGGTGTTACGACCCTTCTGCTCTTTACGATACTTTCTGCGTTTCGGTTGCAGCATCGTTATTCTCCAGTCTTGCCGTCTTCGGGCTTGCCGGCGCCGCGGCGCGGTGCGCCACGACGAGCACCCGGAGCGCCGCCTTCGCCGTCACGGCGCGGACGACGGTCGCCCGGACGCGCATTGCGACGCGGACGCTTGTCTTCGGCTACTTCTTCCACCACCGGTGCGTCGTTGCGGCCGAGCGTGTCGCCCTTGTAAACCCACACCTTGACGCCGATGATCCCGTAGGTCGTCTTCGCTTCCGAGGTTGCGTAGTCGATATCGGCACGCAGCGTGTGAAGGGGCACGCGACCTTCGCGATACCACTCCGTACGGGCGATTTCGATACCGTTCAGACGGCCCGCGCTCATGATCTTGATGCCTTGGGCACCCAGACGCATCGCGTTCTGCATCGCACGCTTCATCGCGCGACGGAACATGATCCGGCGCTCGAGCTGTTGCGTGATCGAGTCAGCGATCAGCTGAGCATCGGTTTCCGGCTTGCGGATTTCTTCGATGTTGACGTGAACCGGAACGCCCATGCGGCGTTGCAGTTCCGTCTTCAGCTGCTCGATATCCTCGCCCTTCTTGCCGATGACCACACCCGGACGCGAGCTGTAAATCGTGATGCGCGCGTTCTTCGCCGGACGCTCGATGACGACCCGACCGACCGAAGCGTTCTTCAGCTTCTTCTTCAGGTATTCACGAACACCGATGTCTTCCTGCAGCATCGCCGCGAAATTGTTGTTGTTCGCGTACCAACGCGAAGCCCAATTGCGGCTGACAGCCAGGCGGAAGCCAGTCGGATGAATTTTCTGTCCCATCGTATGGCTCCTTAATTCCCGACCGTCACAGTGATGTGACAGGATTGCTTCTCGATGCGGTTACCGCGGCCCTTGGCGCGCGCGGTGAAACGCTTGAGCGATGCAGCCTTGTCGACGTAGATGCTCTTGATCTTGAGCTCGTCGATATCAGCGCCTTCGTTGTGCTCCGCATTCGCGATTGCCGACAGCACAACCTTCTTCACGATGCCAGCCGCCTTCTTCGGCGAGAACGTCAGAACGTTCAGCGCCTTGTCGACCGGCAAACCGCGGATCTGGTCAGCCACAAGGCGCGTTTTCTGCGCCGAGATGCGGGCACCGCGATGAATTGCTTTCACTTCCATCTTGATTGCCCCTTATTTCTTGGCCTTCTTGTCGGCTGCGTGACCCTTGAACGTACGGGTCAGTGCGAACTCGCCAAGCTTGTGGCCGACCATGTTTTCCGAGATGTACACCGGAACGTGTTGACGGCCGTTGTGAACAGCGATCGTCAGGCCGATGAAATCCGGCAGAATCGTCGAGCGACGCGACCAGGTCTTGATCGGCTTTTTGTCGCGCGAAGCTGCAGCCGCCTCAACTTTCTTCAGCAAATGGGCGTCGCAGAACGGACCTTTTTTAACAGAACGTGCCATTGCCTACTCCTTAACGCTTGTGACGGCGCTGGACGATCATCGTCGTCGTGCGCTTGTTGCTACGGGTGCGATAACCCTTAGCCGGCGTACCCCACGGGCTGACCGGATCGCGACCTGCAGCCGTCTTGCCCTCACCACCACCGTGCGGGTGATCAACCGGGTTCATCGCAACGCCACGCACCGTCGGGCGGATACCGCGCCAGCGGTTCGCGCCAGCCTTGCCGATCTGGCGCAGGCTATGCTCTTCGTTGCCGACTTCACCGATCGTTGCACGGCACTCGATGTGCACGCGGCGGATTTCGCCCGAACGCAGACGAACCTGCGCGTAGACACCTTCACGTGCGAGCAGCATGGCCGACGTACCGGCCGAACGCGCCATTTGCGCGCCCTTGCCCGGCAGCATCTCGATGCAGTGGATCGTCGTACCGACCGGAATGTTGCGGATCGGCAGCGTGTTGCCTGCACGGATCGGCGCTTCCGAACCCGACATCAGCTGTTGGCCGACGGTCAGGCCCTTCGGGGCGATGATGTAGCGACGTTCGCCGTCTGCGTAGAGCACCAGCGCGATGTTCGCGCTACGGTTCGGGTCGTACTCGAGACGCTCGACCTTTGCCGGAATGCCATCCTTCGTGCGACGGAAATCGACGATACGGTAGTGCTGCTTGTGACCACCACCCTTGTGACGCGTGGTGATACGACCGTTGTTGTTACGGCCGGCGGTCGAGCTCTGCGAGTCGAGCAGCGCCGCGAACGGCTTGCCCTGGTGCAGGTTCTTGTTGACCACCTTGACCATCGCGCGGCGACCCGGCGATGTCGGCTTAACTTTAACGATTGCCATGATTACTTGGCCTCCGCTTCAAAGTTGATTTCCTGGCCGGGCTTCAGGCAAACGTACGCCTTCTTCACGTCCTTGCGGCGGCCCATCGAACGGCCAAAGCGCTTCTGCTTGCCCTTCTGAACCAGCACGTTGACGGAATCAACTTCAACCTTGAACAGCAGCTCGACAGCCGCCTTCACTTCCTGCTTCGTGGCATCCGGTGCGACTTCGAACACGACTTGCTCGTTCTTGTCGGCAACCAGCGTCGCCTTTTCCGAGATCACCGGCGCGAGCAGGACCTGCATCAAACGATGATCGTTCTTGCGAATCTCGCTCATGACAGCAACTCCTCGATCTGGGCGACCGCAGCCTTCGTGACCAGCACTTTCTTGAAGTAGATCAGCGACAGCGGGTCAGCGTAGCGCGGCTCGACAATCGCCACGTGCGGCAGGTTGCGCGAAGCCAGGTACAGGTTCTCGTCGACCGTATCCGTAATGATCAGCACGGAGTCGAGACCCATGGTCTTGAATTTTTCGGCCAGCAGCTTGGTCTTCGGCGCTTCGAGGATGATGTCCTCGACGACCGACAGACGGCCTTCACGGGCCAGCTGCGAGAAGATCGAGCAGAGGCCTGCGCGATGCATCTTCTTGTTGACCTTGTGCGAGAAGTTTTCTTCCGGCGAATTCGGGAAGATACGACCACCGCCACGCCACAACGGGCTCGACGACATACCGGCACGAGCGCGGCCCGTACCCTTCTGGCGCCACGGCTTCTTCGTCGTGTGCTTGACTTGCTCACGGTCCTTCTGTGCGCGGTTACCCTGGCGAGCATTCGCCTGGTAAGCGACGACGACCTGGTGGATCAGCGCTTCGTTGTAGTCACGACCGAACACGACGTCCGATGCGTTGACCACTGCACCTTCCTGACCATTTTCGTTCAGGAGCTTGAGTTCCATTATTTCGCCCCCTTGGTCTTGACGGCCGGCGTCACGAAGACCTTGCCGCCCTTCGCGCCCGGAATCGCACCCTTCACGAGCAGCAGCTTGCGCTCTGCGTCGATACGGGCGATTTCGAGGTTCTGCACCGTCACCGTCACGTCACCCATGTGACCCGTCATGCGTTTACCCGGGAAAACACGACCCGGATCCTGCGCCATACCGATCGAGCCCGGCACGTTGTGCGAGCGCGAGTTACCGTGCGTGGCACGGCCGGAGGAGAAGTTGTAACGCTTGATCGTACCGGCGTAGCCCTTACCGATCGACACGCCTTGCACGTCGACCTTCTGGCCCACTTCGAAAAGATCAGCACCAACCACGGCGCCATTCGACAGCTCAGCTGCCTTGGCCGCGTCAATGCGGAATTCCTTGAGGATTTCACCGGCTTCGACACCGGCTTTGGCGAGATGACCTGCCAGCGGCTTCGTCACGCGCGAGGCACGACGGGAGCCGAATGCAACCTGCACGGCCGTGTAGCCGTCGGTTTCAACAGTCTTGATCTGCGTCACGCGGTTGTCCGACACGTCCAGCACGGTGACGGGAATCGAATCCCCTTCCGCCGTGAAGATACGGGTCATGCCAACCTTGCGACCTACGAGTCCAAGGCTCATCATTTTCTCCATTCCCGACTGCGATTGGTCGGGGCTGATTTACAAAATGCCGGGCACGCAAGGCCCAACTTTTTTACGCGAATACGCGAAAAGCCAAGCATTATAGCCCGCCCTCGCGTTTTCCGCAAGCAATCAAAGACTTAGCGCCGCCCGGCAAGCCGATCGGCGCTGGAAGCCTTACTGCAGCTTGATTTCCACGTCGACGCCAGCCGGCAGGTCGAGCTTCATCAGCGCGTCAACCGTCTTGTCGGTCGGATCGACGATGTCCATCAGGCGCTGGTGGGTACGGATTTCGAGCTGATCGCGCGACGTCTTGTTGACGTGCGGCGAACGCAGGATGTCAAAACGCTGAATGCGCGTCGGCAGCGGCACCGGGCCACGGACGATTGCGCCAGTCCGCTTCGCGGTATCGACGATCTCGGCAGCCGATTGATCGATCAGACGATAGTCGAATGCCTTCAGGCGAATGCGGATTTTCTGTTGCTGCATGACGATTCCTTGGAAAGAGCGAGGCGATGTTGCATCGCCGGACACTAAAAGAACGTGAAACTTGACGCCCGCGGGGAGCGAGACATCAGGTTCCGGACGGTACTTCCACTGCTAAGCCCGCGATTCTACACGAAATTCTGGCGCGATGGTGCGAGTTTCTCGCCCCGCGCTTTCGCGTGACGGAAAAACAAAACCGGGCTCCAGCGCAAGCTGGACACCCGGTTTCGACGGTACGGACTGCATACCGCGGAATCGCGGACCCCGTCGGGATCCGCGGATCGTCGATATTACTCGATGATCTTGGCGACGACGCCGGCGCCGACCGTACGGCCGCCTTCGCGGATTGCGAAGCGCAGACCTTCTTCCATCGCGATCGGAGCAATCAGCTTCACCGTGATCGACACGTTGTCGCCCGGCATCACCATTTCCTTGTCCTTCGGCAGCTCGATCGAGCCCGTCACGTCCGTCGTACGGAAGTAGAACTGCGGACGGTAGTTGTTGAAGAACGGCGTGTGACGGCCGCCTTCGTCCTTGCTCAGCACGTACACTTCAGCCGTGAAGTGCGTGTGCGGCGTGATCGAACCCGGCTTCGCCAGAACCTGGCCACGCTCCACGTCTTCACGCTTCGTGCCGCGCAGCAGGATACCAACGTTGTCGCCTGCTTGACCTTGGTCCAGCAGCTTGCGGAACATTTCAACGCCCGTGCAGGTCGTCTTCACCGTCGGCTTGATACCGACGATTTCGATTTCTTCGCCGACCTTCACGATGCCGCGCTCAACGCGACCCGTCACAACCGTACCACGGCCCGAGATCGAGAACACGTCTTCAACCGGCATCAGGAACGCGCCGTCAACCGCACGCTCCGGCGTCGGGATGTACGTGTCCAGCGCGTCGGCCAGGCTCATGATCGCCACTTCGCCCAGCTCGCCCGTGTCGCCTTCCAGCGCCAGCTTGGCCGAACCCTTCACGATCGGCGTGTCGTCGCCCGGGAAGTCGTACTTCGACAGGAG
The DNA here is from genome assembly GCF_017104705.1 of Burkholderia sp. Se-20373. Lineage (NCBI taxonomy): Bacteria > Pseudomonadati > Pseudomonadota > Betaproteobacteria > Burkholderiales > Burkholderiaceae > Burkholderia > Burkholderia sp. Se-20373. The sequence continues at coordinate 52,442 of NZ_JAAGPH010000019.1, forward strand.
TTCGCGAACTTCCATCTCGACCAGCTCGAGCAGTTCAGCGTCGTCCACCATGTCGCACTTGTTCAGGAACACGATGATGTACGGAACGCCAACCTGACGTGCCAGCAGGATGTGCTCGCGCGTCTGCGGCATCGGGCCGTCAGCTGCCGAGCAAACCAGGATCGCGCCGTCCATCTGCGCTGCGCCCGTGATCATGTTCTTCACATAGTCAGCGTGGCCCGGGCAGTCGACGTGTGCGTAGTGGCGGTTAGCCGTTTCGTACTCGACGTGTGCCGTGTTGATCGTGATGCCGCGCGCCTTTTCTTCCGGTGCCGCGTCGATCTGGTCGTATGCCTTCGCTTCGCCGCCGAACTTCTTCGTCAGAACCGTCGTGATCGCTGCCGTCAGCGTCGTCTTGCCGTGGTCAACGTGACCAATCGTACCAACGTTCACGTGCGGCTTGGTCCGCTCGAATTTACCTTTTGCCATGATTCTCTTCTTTCAAAAATTATCGATTGAGATAACGAATTACTTCGACTTCGCGCTGATGATCGCGTCAGCAACGTTGCGCGGAGCTTCAGCGTAGTGCTTGAACTCCATCGTGTACGTTGCACGACCTTGCGTCAGCGAACGCAGCGACGTCGAGTAACCGAACATTTCCGACAGCGGTACTTCGGCGCGCACGATCTTGCCGCCGCCAACCATGTCTTCCATGCCCTGGACGATACCGCGACGGCCCGACAGGTCGCCCATCACGTTGCCCATGTAGTCTTCCGGCGTCTCGACTTCGACAGCCATCATCGGCTCGAGGACGACCGGGTTCGCCTTGCGCATTGCTTCCTTGAACGCCATCGAACCGGCCATGCGGAACGCGTTTTCGTTCGAGTCAACGTCGTGGTACGAACCGAACGTCAGGTGAACCTTCACGTCGACGACCGGGAAGCCGGCCAGCACGCCCGACTTCAGCGTGTCCTGGATACCCTTGTCGACCGCCGGGATGTATTCGCGCGGAATCACGCCGCCCTTGATCTCGTCGAAGAACTCGTAGCCCTTGCCTTGCTCGTTCGGCTCGAGCGTGATGACTGCGTGACCGTACTGGCCGCGACCACCCGACTGCTTGACGAACTTGCCGTCGACGTCCTTCGCCGTCGAACGGATCGTTTCGCGGTAGGCAACCTGCGGCTTGCCGACGGTTGCTTCCACGCCGAACTCACGCTTCATCCGGTCGACCAGAATTTCGAGGTGGAGCTCGCCCATGCCCGAAATGATGGTCTGGCCCGACTCTTCGTCGGTCTGCACGCGGAACGACGGATCTTCCTGAGCCAGACGGTTCAGCGCCAGGCCCATCTTTTCCTGGTCAGCCTTGGTCTTCGGCTCGACAGCCTGCGAAATCACCGGCTCCGGGAACACCATGCGCTCGAGAATGATCGGGTTCGCCGGATCGCACAGCGTGTCGCCCGTGGTCGCTTCCTTCAGGCCGACCGCAGCAGCGATGTCGCCTGCGCGAACTTCCTTGATTTCTTCGCGCTGGTTCGCGTGCATCTGCAGAATACGACCCAGACGTTCCTTCTTGTCCTTCGTCGAGTTCAGCAGCGTGTCGCCCGAATTCACCACGCCCGAGTACACGCGGAAGAAGATCAGCTGGCCGACGAACGGGTCGGTCATGATCTTGAACGCGAGTGCCGAGAACTTCTCGTCGTCCGACGCGCGGCGCTCTGCCGACTCGCCGTTTTCGAGTTCGCCCTTGACCGGCGGGATGTCGACCGGCGACGGCAGGAAGTCGATCACGGCGTCGAGCATACGCTGCACGCCCTTGTTCTTGAACGCGGTACCGCACAGCATCGGCTGGATTTCGCACGCGATCGTACGGTCACGCAGCGCCTTGACGATGTCGGCTTCCGGCAGGTCGCCTTCTTCCAGGTACTTGTTCATCAGGTCTTCGTTGGCTTCAGCAGCCACTTCGACCATCTTTTCGCGCCATTCCTTGCAGGTCTCTGCGAGCTCGGCCGGGATGTCGACGTAGTCGAACTTCGTGCCTTGCGACGCTTCGTCCCAAATGATCGCCTTCATCTTGATCAGGTCGACGACGCCCTTGAAGTTCTCTTCCGCGCCGATCGGCACCACGACCGGAACCGGGTTCGCCTTCAGGCGCAGACGGAGCTGGTCGTAGACCTTGAAGAAGTTCGCGCCGGTACGGTCCATCTTGTTGACGAACGCGAGACGGGGCACCTTGTACTTGTTAGCCTGGCGCCACACCGTTTCCGACTGCGGCTGCACGCCGCCCACTGCGCAGTACACCATGCACGCGCCGTCGAGCACGCGCATCGAGCGCTCAACTTCAATCGTGAAGTCGACGTGGCCCGGGGTGTCGATGATGTTGATGCGGTGTTCCGGATAGTTGCCGCCCATGCCCTTCCAGAAGGCGGTGGTAGCAGCGGACGTGATCGTGATGCCACGCTCCTGCTCCTGCTCCATCCAGTCCATCGTGGCTGCGCCGTCGTGGACTTCACCGATCTTGTGGTTCACACCGGTGTAAAACAGAATGCGCTCGGTCGTCGTCGTTTTGCCGGCGTCGATGTGAGCGCTAATACCGATATTGCGGTAGCGCTCGATAGGAGTCTTGCGAGCCACTTTGATCCTCTACTGGGATGACACGATGCAGCCCTGCTGCATCATGCTTCAACACAAACGGGCGAGGCGCCTGAAAAGCGCACCCGCCCGGAATTTATTTCCGCTAAAAGCCCAGCCAGGCGCTTAGAAACGGAAATGCGAGAACGCGCGGTTGGCTTCTGCCATGCGGTGAACTTCGTCGCGCTTCTTCATCGCGCCGCCACGGCCTTCGGCCGCTTCGGAGAGCTCACCTGCCAGACGCAGGGCCATCGACTTCTCGCTACGCTTCTTCGCAGCCTCGCGCAGCCAGCGCATCGCCAATGCCATACGACGCGACGGGCGCACTTCGACCGGAACTTGATAGTTGGCACCACCAACGCGACGGCTCTTCACTTCGACCACCGGCTTGACGTTGTTGAGCGCAACCGTGAACACTTCCAGCGGGTCCTTGCCACCCTTGGTCTGGATTTGTTCGAATGCGCCATAAACGATGCGCTCTGCGACCGACTTCTTGCCGGACAGCATCAGCATGTTCATGAACTTGGCTACATCAACGTTACCGAACTTCGGATCCGGCAACACTTCCCGCTTGGGGACTTCGCGACGACGCGGCATGATTCTTCCTTTACTTGTTCAGTTGGAGCTGGTTCCAGCTCCGCGGCCACCAACAAACCCGATCACATCTTCACGACTAACCAGCTTGGCCGGGTGACCACTTACTCGACAGCACCGGCAATCCGGCACTCCCGCCTTGACCGCCCTGTGGCGATCCCTGATCAAAAACTGCTTACTTGGCAGCCTTTGCACGCTTCGCGCCGTACTTCGAGCGCGCTTGCTTACGGTCCTTGACGCCCTGGGTATCCAGCGAGCCGCGAACCATGTGGTAACGCACACCCGGCAAGTCCTTCACACGGCCGCCGCGGATCAGCACAACCGAGTGTTCCTGCAGGTTGTGGCCTTCACCGCCGATGTACGAAATCACTTCGAAGCCGTTCGTCAGACGAACCTTGGCGACCTTACGGAGCGCCGAGTTCGGCTTCTTCGGCGTCGTCGTGTACACACGGGTGCACACGCCGCGACGCTGGGGGCAGTCCTGCAGGGCCGGGCTCTTGCTCTTCGTCGTTTCCGACTGACGGCCTTTGCGAACCAGTTGGTTGATGGTTGGCATTGTTTATTCCTGAAATTGAACAAAATCTGCGCATCGATTTCGGGCAAAGCGAGAATCGGCGCACAGTTGACTTCCGAACCGGCGAAACGGGTGCGAACCTTGGAACGCGACTCGGCCCACCGAATACCGGAACCCAGCATGATATTCCGGAAATACCAACTAAGTCAACGGCTTGCGTGATTCACCAGCCGAACGCGTGGTTTACCGGAAGGGTCGGAACACCTGTGTCAGGCCGACTCGACGACGTCGATGATCTCGTCGCCGAAGCGCTCCAGCTTGCGCACGCCCATGCCTGGGATATGGCGGAGGTCGTCGATCGACTCCGGCGCGTTGCGCGCGATCTCGGCGAGCGTCGCATCGTGGAAGATCACGTAGGCCGGCACGCCGTCCGTTTTCGCGGTTTCCGCACGCCACGCGCGCAACGCATCCCACCGTGCGCGCTCACGCGTGCCCATGCCGGCCGTCGGATCGACGCGCGTACCGCTGCGGCTCGACGACTGGCGCGTGCGCTGCGGCTTCACGTAGCGGCGCAGCGTGACCTTCTCCTCGTTCTTCAGCACGGGCTTCGCGGCTTCGGTCAGCACGAGCGCGCCGAAGCCGCCATGATCGACGGCCAGGTAGCCGTACGCGACGAGCTGCCGGAAAATCGCCCGCCATTCGGGCTCCGACAGCGACGCGCCGATTCCGAACGTCGTGAGCTGGTCGTGGCCGCGCTGCAACACCTTCTCGGTGCGCCCGCCGCGCAGGATCTCGATCAGGTGGCTCGAGCCGAAATTGAAGCCGCTTGCACGCTGCGCGCGGAATACGCACGACAGCGCCATCTGCGCCTCACGCGTGGCGTCCCACGACGCCGGCGGCTCGAGGCACGTATCGCAGTTGCCGCACGGCTTGCTCTCCTCGCCGAAGTAGTTCAGCAGCCGCACACGGCGGCACGAGATCGTCTCGCACAGCCCGAGCAACGCGTCGAGCTTCGACGTCTGGACGCGCTTGTGCGCATCGTCCGCATCGGACTCGTCGATCATCTTGCGCTGCTGGACGACGTCGCCGAGACCGTACGCCATCCACGCATTCGCGGGCATCCCGTCACGGCCGGCGCGGCCCGTTTCCTGGTAGTAGCCTTCGACGCTCTTCGGCAGATCCAGGTGCGCGACGAAGCGAACGTCCGGCTTGTCGATGCCCATGCCGAACGCGATCGTCGCGCACATCACGATGCCTTCCTCGCGCTGGAACATCTCCTGGTGCTTCTGCCGCACCTCGAACTCCATCCCCGCGTGATACGGCAACGCACGCACGCCCTGCGCCTTCAGCCATTCGGCCGTTTCCTCGACCTTGCGGCGCGACAGGCAATAGACGACGCCGGCATCGGTCGTACCGTCGGCATTCGTGTGCTCGGCGCGAATGAAATCGAGCAGTTGCGAACGCGCGTTGTCCTTTTCGACGATCCGGTAGCGGATGTTCGGGCGGTCGAAGCTCGACACGAACACGCGCGCATCGTCGAGCGCGAGACGGTGGATGATCTCGTCGCGCGTGATCGCATCGGCCGTGGCGGTCAGCGCGATGCGCGGCACCGACGGAAACCGCTCGTGCAGCACCGACAGCTGGATATATTCCGGGCGGAAATCGTGCCCCCATTGCGACACGCAGTGCGCTTCGTCGATCGCGAACAGGCCGATTTTCGCGCGCTCGAGCAAGTCGAGGAAACGCCCCGTCATCAGCCGTTCCGGCGCGACGTAGAGCAGATCGATTTCGCCCTCGCGGAGCGCGCGCTCGGTCGCCGCGGCCTCGGTACCCGACAGCGTCGAATTCAGATACGCGGCGCGCACGCCCACTTCCCTCAGTGCGGCGACCTGGTCCTGCATCAGCGCGATCAACGGCGACACGACGATGCCGGCGCCTTGCCCGGCTTCGCGGCGCAGCAATGCGGGAATCTGATAGCACAGCGACTTGCCGCCGCCGGTCGGCATCAGCACGAGGCAATCGCCGCCGCCGGCGACGTGCTCGACGATCTCGCCCTGCTGGCCGCGAAATGCGGGGTAACCAAATACTTCGTCGAGGATTTCGAGGGCGCGGGACATGAATGAGGACAGGGACGGCTAAACGATGACCGCAATTTTAACAACCCGCTCGCGCGACGCGTGGCGAATCGTGCGGTTTGGCCGATCGGCCAGGGTTCGTTCGTGCGCATGACGGGCCTGCGACAGCCGCGCGGCAGGCCCGTCATGCGCATGAACGACAGACGAAAAAAAACCGCCCGGCATAACCGGGCGGTCTCGGTGACAGCAAGGTAAGGCAAGGCGGCTCGCGCCGCCCGCACTTACTCGGCTGCCGGGTGTTGCTGCGGCTCTTCTGCCGGCGCGCTCGGCGTGCCGAAGTCGAATGCCTCTTCCGCTGCGATCTGGTCGAAACGCTCGCGATCCGACGATTCCTTCGCCTTGCGTGCCTTGTGGAACGCGAGACCCGTACCGGCCGGAATCAGACGGCCGACGATCACGTTTTCCTTCAGGCCACGCAGATCGTCGCGCTTGCCCATGATCGCCGCTTCGGTCAGCACGCGGGTCGTTTCCTGGAACGATGCCGCGGAGATGAACGAGTCGGTCGACAGCGATGCCTTCGTGATACCGAGCAGCACGTTGTCGTACGAAGCCGGACGCTTGTCCTCGGCGATCATGCGATCGTTCTCGTCCAGCATGTCGGAACGCTCGACCTGTTCGCCCGGGATGAAGCGCGTATCGCCGTTGTCGGTGATCTGCACACGACGCAGCATCTGGCGAACGATCACCTCGATGTGCTTGTCGTTGATCTTCACGCCCTGCAGACGATACACGTCCTGCACTTCGTCAACGATGTAGCGCGACAGCGCCTCGATACCCTGCAGACGCAGGATGTCGTGCGGATCGGCCGGACCGTCCACGATCATTTCGCCCTTGTTGACCACCTGGGCATCGTGAACCAGAACCTGCTTTTCCTTCGCGATCAGGAACTCGTGCTGATTGCCCTCGAGGTCCGTGATGACGAGACGCTGCTTGCCCTTCGTGTCCTTACCGAACGACGTCGTACCGGTGACTTCCGCGAGAATGCCGGCATCCTTCGGCGAACGCGCTTCGAACAGTTCCGCCACCCGCGGCAGACCGCCGGTAATGTCACGCGTCTTCTGCGCTTCCGTCGGGATACGTGCGAGCACTTCACCGACCTGCACCTGCTGACCATCCTTCACGGTGATCAGTGCGCCGACCTGGAAGCCGATCTGCACTGCGTGCTCCGTGCCCGGAATCTTCACTTCGTCGCCGTTCGCGTCGAGCAGCTTGACCTGCGGACGCACGCTCTTCGAAGCTTGCGAGCCACGACGCTTCACGTCGATCACGACCAGCGTCGACAGGCCGGTCACGTCGTCGATCTGCTTCGCGACGGTCACGCCTTCCTCGACGTTCTCGAACTTCACCGTACCACCGTATTCGGTGATGATCGGGCGCGTCAGCGGATCCCACGTGGCGAGCTGCGTGCCTGCCTTGATCGTCGCACCGTCGAGCTGCAGCAGCGTCGCGCCGTACGGCACTTTGTGACGCTCGCGCTCGCGACCGAAATCGTCGGTGATCATCGCTTCGCCCGAACGGGAAATGACGATCTGCTCGCCCTTCGCGTTCGTGACGTAGCGCATCGTCGCCGTGAAGCGCACGATACCGTTGCTCTTCGCTTCGACCGACGAAGCCACTGCCGCACGCGATGCTGCACCACCGATGTGGAACGTACGCATCGTCAGCTGCGTGCCCGGCTCACCGATCGACTGTGCCGCGATCACGCCGACTGCTTCGCCGACGTTCACGAGCGAGCCGCGGCCGAGGTCACGGCCGTAGCAGGCTGCGCACAGGCCGTAACGCGTTTCGCAGGTCAGCGGCGTGCGCACGCGCACTTCGTCGATGCCGAGGCGTTCGATTTCCTCGACCGCCGTTTCGTCGAGCAGCGTACCCGATTCGTACACCGTTTCCTGCGTTTCCGGGTTCACGACGTCCGCCACCGCAACGCGGCCGAGGATACGGTCACGCAGCGCTTCGACGACTTCACCGCCTTCGACGAGTGCCTTCATCGCCACGCCGTTCGACGTGCCGCAATCGTCCTCCACCACGACCAGATCCTGCGTGACGTCGACGAGACGACGCGTCAGGTAACCCGAGTTCGCGGTCTTCAGTGCCGTATCAGCCAGACCCTTACGTGCACCGTGGGTCGAGATGAAGTACTGCAACACGTTCAGACCTTCGCGGAAGTTCGCGGTAATCGGCGTCTCGATAATCGAGCCGTCCGGCTTCGCCATCAGGCCTCGCATACCGGCCAGCTGACGAATCTGAACCGCCGAACCCCGGGCGCCCGAGTCGGCCATCATGTAGATCGAGTTGAACGATTCCTGGCGCGTTTCCTTGCCGTCGCGGTCCGTCACCGGCTCCGTCGACAGCTGCTCCATCATCGCCTTGCCGACCGCTTCCGACGTTGCCGACCAGATGTCGACCACGTTGTTGTAGCGTTCCTGCGCGGTGACGAGACCCGACATGTACTGGCGGTCGTACTCCTTCACCTTCTTCGCGGCGTCGCCGACGATCGTTTCCTTCTGCGGCGGCACGAGCATGTCGTCCACGCAAATCGAAATACCGGCACGCGTCGCGAGACGGAAACCCGACTGCATCAGCTGGTCGGCAAACACCACCGTCGCACGCAGACCGCACTTGCGGAACGCCGTGTTGATCAGGCGCGAGATTTCCTTCTTCTTCAGCGGCTTGTTCAGCACCGAGAACGGCAGGCCGTGCGGCAGGATCTCCGACAGGATCGCGCGGCCGACGGTCGTCGCGTACAGCGAGATCTTCGGCACGAACGGCGGTGCGCCTTCCGACGTGTCTTCGTTGTGGACCATTTCGGTGATCCGCACGTTGACACGCGATGCCAGCTCGACTTCCTTGTTCTCGTACGCGCGGATCACTTCCGACACGCCCGTGAACGACAGGCCTTCGCCCTTGGCGTTAACCGCTTCGCGGGTCGCGTAGTACAGACCCAGCACGATATCCTGCGACGGCACGATCGACGGATCGCCGTTGGCCGGGAACAGCACGTTGTTCGACGCCAGCATCAGCGTACGCGCTTCCATCTGCGCTTCGAGCGACAGCGGCACGTGAACGGCCATCTGGTCACCGTCGAAGTCGGCGTTGAACGCCGCGCAGACGAGCGGGTGCAGCTGAATTGCCTTGCCTTCGATCAGCACCGGCTCGAACGCCTGGATACCGAGACGGTGCAGCGTCGGCGCACGGTTCAGCATCACCGGGTGCTCGCGGATCACCTCTTCGAGGATGTCCCACACCACCGGCGTCTGGTTCTCGACTTCCTTCTTCGCCGCCTTGATGGTCGTCGCGACGCCCATCACTTCCAGCTTGTTGAAGATGAACGGCTTGAACAGCTCAAGCGCCATCAGCTTCGGCAGGCCGCACTGGTGCAGCTTCAGCGTCGGGCCGACCACGATGACCGAACGGCCCGAGTAGTCGACGCGCTTGCCCAGCAGGTTCTGACGGAAACGACCGCCCTTACCCTTGATCATGTCGGCGAGCGACTTCAGCGGACGCTTGTTCGCGCCCGTCATCGCCTTGCCCCGACGACCGTTGTCGAGCAGCGAGTCGACGGCTTCCTGCAGCATCCGCTTTTCGTTGCGGACGATGATTTCAGGTGCCTTCAGCTCGAGCAGACGCTTCAACCGGTTGTTACGGTTGATCACGCGGCGATACAGGTCGTTCAGGTCCGACGTCGCGAAACGGCCGCCGTCCAGCGGCACGAGCGGACGCAGTTCCGGCGGCAGCACCGGCAGCACTTCGAGGATCATCCACTCGGGCTTGATGCCCGAGCGCTGGAATGCCTCGAGGACCTTCAGGCGCTTCGCGTACTTCTTGATCTTCGCTTCCGAGCCGGTGTTCTTCAGCTCGGTGCGCAGCGTCTCGACCTGCTCGTCGATGTTGATCGCGCGCAGCAGTTCACGCACGCCTTCCGCGCCCATTTCGGCACGGAATTCGTCGCCGTATTCCTCGACCTTGTTGTAGTAATCCTCTTCGGTCATGATCTGCCGCGCTTTCAGCGGCGTCATGCCCGGTTCGATCACCACATACGCTTCGAAGTACAGCACGCGTTCGATGTCGCGCAGCGTCATGTCGAGCACCATGCCCAGACGCGACGGCAGCGACTTCAGGAACCAGATGTGAGCGACCGGCGAGGCCAGCTCGATGTGGCCCATCCGTTCGCGACGCACCTTCGCCAGCGTCACTTCGACGCCGCACTTCTCGCAGATCACGCCGCGGTGCTTCAGACGCTTGTACTTGCCGCACAGGCACTCGTAGTCCTTGATCGGCCCGAAGATCTTCGCGCAGAAGAGACCATCGCGTTCCGGCTTGAACGTACGGTAGTTGATGGTCTCCGGCTTCTTCACTTCGCCGAACGACCACGAACGGATCTTGTCCGGCGAGGCCAGACCGATCTTGATCGCGTCGAAAACTTCTTCCTGTTGGACTTGCTTGAATAGATCGAGCAGAGCTTTCATTGCTTTCTCTCCGTAGTCCGATTAATTGCGGTCGAGATCGATATCGATACCGAGCGAGCGGATTTCCTTCACGAGCACGTTGAAGGATTCCGGCATGCCTGCATCGATCACGTGATCGCCCTTGACGAGGTTTTCGTACACCTTCGTCCGGCCAGTCACGTCGTCCGACTTCACCGTCAGCATTTCCTGCAGCACGTAGGACGCGCCGTACGCTTCGAGTGCCCACACTTCCATTTCACCGAAACGCTGGCCACCGAACTGCGCCTTACCACCCAGCGGCTGCTGCGTGACGAGCGAGTACGGGCCGGTCGAACGCGCGTGCATCTTGTCGTCGACCAAGTGGTGCAGCTTCAGGTAGTGCATGTAGCCGAGCGTCACGCGACGTTCGAACATTTCACCCGTGCGGCCGTCGTACAGACGGACCTGGTTCTTCGACGGGTTCATGCCGAGCTGCTCAGCGATGTCGTCCGGGAACGCGAGGTCGAGCATCTTGCCCATTTCTTCCTCGGTCGCACCGTCGAACACCGGCGTTGCGAACGGCACGCCTTCGCGCAGGTTCTTCGCGAGTTCGAGGATCTCTTCGTCGGTGAAGCTTTCCAGGTCTTCCTGGCGGCCCGAGTCGTTGTAGATCTTCGTCAGGAACACGCGCAGTTCCTCGATCTTCGCCTGACGCTGCAGCATTTCGCCGATTCGCCAGCCGAGGCCCTTCGCGGCCCAGCCGAGGTGCACTTCCAGAACCTGACCCACGTTCATCCGCGACGGAACGCCCAGCGGGTTCAGCACGACGTCTGCCGGACGGCCATCGGCCATGTACGGCATGTCTTCGATCGGGACGATCTTCGACACGACACCCTTGTTACCGTGACGGCCTGCCATCTTGTCGCCAGGCTGCAGGCGACGCTTGACCGCGAGGTACACCTTGACCATCTTCAGCACGCCCGGCGGCAGTTCGTCGCCTTGCGTGAGCTTCTTGCGCTTCTCTTCGAACGCAAGGTCGAACTGGTGACGCTTTTCTTCGATCGAGTTCTTGATCGCTTCGAGCTGCGCCGCTGCTTCGTCGTCCGCAAGGCGGATGTCGAACCAGTGGTAGTGGTCGAGGTCTTCCAGGTAAGCCTGGTCGATCTTCGTGCCCTTCGCGAGCTTCTTCGGACCGCCGTTCGCGACCTTGCCCACGAGCATGCGTGCGAGACGCTGGAACGCGTCGCCTTCCACGATGCGCAGCTGGTCGTTCAGGTCGAGACGGTAACGCTTCAGTTCGTCGTCGATGATCTGCTGCGCACGCTTGTCGCGCTGGATGCCTTCACGCGTGAACACCTGGACGTCGATCACGGTGCCGCTCATGCCCGACGGCACGCGCAGCGACGTGTCCTTCACGTCCGAGGCCTTCTCGCCGAAGATCGCGCGCAGCAGCTTCTCTTCCGGCGTCAGCTGGGTCTCGCCCTTCGGCGTGACCTTGCCGACCAGCACGTCGCCTGCTTCGACTTCAGCACCGATGTACACGATGCCCGATTCGTCGAGACGGCCGAGCTGGACTTCCGCCAGGTTCGAGATGTCGCGCGTGATTTCTTCCGGCCCGAGCTTCGTGTCGCGTGCAACGACGTTCAGCTCTTCGATGTGGATCGACGTGTAGCGATCGTCAGCCACGACCTTCTCCGAGATCAGGATCGAATCCTCGAAGTTGTAGCCGTTCCACGGCATGAACGCGATCAGCATGTTCTGGCCGAGCGCGAGCTCACCCAGGTCCGTCGAGGCGCCGTCGGCCAGCACGTCGCCGCGCGAAACCTTGTCGCCCATCTTCACGATCGGACGCTGGTTGATGTTCGTGTTCTGGTTCGAACGCGTGTACTTGATCAGGTTGTAGATGTCGACACCGACTTCACCCGCGACTGCTTCGTCGTCGTTCACGCGAATCACGATACGGCCTGCGTCGACATAGTCGACGACGCCGCCGCGGAACGCCTGAACCGTCGTACCCGAGTCGACCGCACAGGTGCGCTCGATGCCCGTACCGACGACCGGCTTTTCCGGACGCAGACACGGCACGGCCTGACGCTGCATGTTCGAACCCATCAGCGCACGGTTCGCGTCATCGTGCTCGAGGAACGGAATCAGCGAGGCTGCCACCGACACGATCTGCGACGGCGCGACGTCCATGTACTGGATACGGTCCGGCGTGACCATCATCGTTTCGCCGGCTTCACGCGACGACACGAGTTCGTCGATCAGCTGGCCGTTCTCGTCGATCGCGGCGTTTGCCTGAGCGATCATGTAACGGCCTTCTTCGATCGCCGACAGGTAGTCGATCTGGTCGGTCACCTTGCTGTCCACGACCTTGCGGTACGGCGTCTCGAGGAAGCCATACTCGTTCAGGTGCGCATACAGTGCGAGCGAGTTGATCAGGCCGATGTTCGGACCTTCCGGCGTTTCGATCGGGCACACGCGGCCATAGTGGGTCGGGTGCACGTCGCGAACTTCAAAGCCTGCGCGTTCGCGCGTCAGACCGCCCGGGCCCAGTGCGGAAACACGACGCTTGTGCGTGATTTCCGACAGCGGGTTGGTCTGGTCCATGAACTGCGACAGTTGCGACGAACCGAAGAACTCGCGGATCGCCGACGAAATCGGCTTCGAGTTGATCAGGTCGTGCGGCATCAGGTTTTCGCTTTCGGCCTGGCCGAGGCGTTCCTTGACCGCGCGCTCGACACGCACGAGACCTGCGCGGAACTGGTTTTCCGCCAGTTCGCCGACGCAACGCACACGACGGTTGCCGAGGTGGTCGATGTCGTCCACTTCGCCCTTGCCGTTGCGCAGCTCGACGAGGATCTTGATCGTCGCGAGGATGTCGTCGTCCTGCAGCGTCATCGGGCCGGTGATCTCATCACGGCTGACGCGGCGGTTGAACTTCATACGGCCGACCTTCGACAGGTCGTACGCTTCTTCGCTGTAGAACAGACGGTTGAACAGTGCCTCGACCGCTTCTTCGGTCGGCGGCTCGCCCGGACGCATCATGCGGTAGATCGCGATGCGCGCGGCCGTCTTGTCGGTCGTTTCGTCGACACGCAGCGTCGACGAGATGTACGGGCCCTGGTCCAGGTCGTTCGTGTAGAGCGTCTGGATGTCCTTGATGCCCGCTTCGCGCAGCTTCTCGAGCACGCTTTCCGTGACTTCGTCGTTCGCGCTCGCGATCACTTCGCCGGTGTCGCCGTCGACGACGTTCTTCGCCAGCACGCGGCCGAGCAGATAGTCTTCCGGCACCGAGATGAACTTGGTCTTCGCGGCTTCGAGGTCGCGAATGTGCTTCGCGTTGATCCGCTTGTCCTTCTGGACGATGACCTTGCCATCACGATCGGTGATGTCGAAGCGCGCGACTTCGCCACGCAGGCGCTCGGGCACGAACTCGAGTTGCGCGCCTTCGTCCATCAGCGTGAAGTTGTCGAACACGAAGAAGTTCGCGAGGATCTGTTCCGGCGTCAGGCCGATGGCCTTCAGCAGGATCGTGACCGGCATCTTGCGGCGACGGTCGACGCGGAAGTACAGGATGTCCTTCGGATCGAATTCGAAGTCGAGCCACGAGCCGCGGTACGGAATGATCCGTGCCGAGAACAGCAGCTTGCCCGAGCTGTGCGTCTTGCCCTTGTCGTGCTCGAAGAACACGCCCGGCGAACGGTGCAGCTGCGAGACGATGACACGCTCGGTGCCGTTGATGACGAACGAGCCCGTCGGCGTCATGAGCGGAATTTCGCCCATGTACACTTCCTGCTCTTTCACTTCCTTGACGACCGGCTTGTTCGGCGATTCCTTGTCGAGGATGACAAGGCGGACCTTCGCGCGCAGCGCGGAGCAGTACGTCAGGCCGCGCTGCTGGCATTCCTTGATGTTGAATGCCGGCGCGGACAACGCATAGCTCACGAACTCGAGACGTGCGAAACCGTTGTGCGAAACAATGGGAAATACCGATGTGAACGCGGCCTGCAAACCTTCAGGCTTGCGTTGCGTGGCCGGCACATCGGCTTGCAGAAACGTGCTGAATGATTCAAGCTGGGTAGCCAGCAAGAAAGGAACTTGGTGAACGATGGGGCGCTTCGCGAAACTCTTGCGAATGCGCTTCTTCTCGGTGAAGGAATATTGCATACGATCTCCGAATCACGGCGGGTGCTATCGAGGCGGAATACCTGGACGTTTCAAACCCGAGTGTTCACCGACTGAGACCCGATGGCCGTCCGACGGCTTGAACGAGCCGAGAAGCTTGGTGGTTGGCCGCTACCAACCGCTGGCTGACGGCAGCGGATGCCTGTGTTGCCCGCTACCCGACCAAACTTGCCTTCTGCAGTCGCTTCAGAAGACAAAGAGAACCGCCATTCGTGATCGACGACAACGATCAGGCGGTTTTCTTTGGCTTCTGGGGGCGATTATTCGGGCTCCCGAATGAGTGCCAGAATAACGTCCCCACAAAGCACAAAAAGGCCGGCGGTGAAAATACCGCCAGCCTTCGCACAGCGCGCCGAAACTTACTTGACTTCGACCTTCGCGCCTGCTTCTTCCAGCTTCTTCTTGGCTTCTTCAGCAGCAGCCTTGTCGACGCCTTCCTTGACAGCCTTCGGCGCGCCGTCAACGACGTCCTTCGCTTCCTTCAGGCCCAGGCCCGTCAGTTCGCGAACTGCCTTGATGACTGCAACCTTGTTGCTGCCTGCTTCAGCCAGAACGACCGTGAATTCGGTCTTCTCTTCTGCTGCAGCAGCTGCGCCGCCGCCTGCCGGGCCAGCGACTGCCACTGCAGCTGCCGACACGCCAAACTTCTCTTCGAATGCCTTGACCAGTTCGTTCAGTTCCAGAACGGTCATCCCTTCGACTGCTGCCAGGATGTCTTCTTTTGCGATTGCCATTTGAAATACTCCTAAATTGAATTCGGATACAGCCAGCGATCAATGACGCTGATGCACGTTCGATTACGCAGCTTCCGCTTGCTTCTTCTCGGCCAGCGCGGCCAGAGCGCGCGCGAAGCCCGAAACAGGCGATTGCATAACGAACAGCAGCTTCGAGAGCAGTTCTTCGCGGCTCGGGATGCTTGCCAGCGCTTGCACGCCAGCCTTGTCCATCACCTTGCCATCGAACGAACCAGCCTTGATGACCAACTTGTCATTGCTCTTGCTGAAGTCGTTGACGACCTTAGCAGCAGCAATTGCATCTTCCGAGATGCCGTAGATCAACGGGCCAGTCATCTGCTCTGCCAGCGGAGCAAACGGCGTACCTTCAACAGCGCGACGCGCCAGCGTGTTCTTCAACACGCGCAGGTAAACCTGTTGCTCACGCGCTTTCGCGCGCAGCTTGGTCAGATCGCCAACCGCAATTCCACGATACTCAGCCAGCACAACGGTCTGGGCCTTCGCGACTTGCGCGGAAACCTCAGCGACGACGGCTTGCTTGTCTTCTCTATTAAGCGGCACGGTTAGCCTCCAGAAACGATACGTTCGGCGCGGCCGGCATGGCCGAAACCTCACGTACCTCGTTCAACAACGGCGTCCGACCTCGTTAGGAGTATTTCCACCTCATGCCGGGAATCGCTTCGCGGCCTGCGGCTTCACCACTGCAAAACTTTTTCGGGTTCGCCATCTGCGTTGGCTTGAATTAAGGGATCACCTGACTGCTGCGCCCCACCAACGGTCTTTGATAACCGGTTGCCCGCCCTACCGCACGAACAACCGCCCAAAGCCCATGTAGGCCGCTTCGCGAACGAAGCAGCCCGAATACTTGCTTACTGTGCTGCCAGCGTAGCCTGGTCGACACGCACGCCGACGCCCATCGTGCTCGACAGTGCGATCTTGCGCAGGTAGACGCCCTTGCTCGTTGCCGGCTTCGCCTTCTGCAGCGCTTCGATCAGCGCCGACAGGTTCGAACGCAGTGCGGTCGGCTCGAACGATGCACGGCCGATGGTCGCGTGGATGATACCGGCCTTGTCGACACGGAATTGCACCTGACCAGCCTTCGCGTTCTTGACGGCGGTTGCGACGTCCGGCGTGACCGTACCGACCTTCGGGTTCGGCATCAGGCCCCGCGGGCCGAGGATCTGACCGAGCGTACCGACGATACGCATCGTGTCCGGCGACGCGATCACGATGTCGAAGTCCATCTGGCCAGCCTTGATCTGCTCTGCCAGGTCTTCCATACCGACGATTTCCGCGCCTGCTGCACGCGCTTGTTCAGCCTTCTCGCCTTGCGCGAACACAGCAACGCGAACCGACTTGCCCGTACCTGCCGGCAGAACGACCGAACCACGAACGACTTGATCCGACTTCTTCGCGTCGATGCCGAGCTGGACTGCGACGTCGATCGACTCGTCGAACTTCGCGCTCGCGCATTCCTTCACGAGGCTCAGTGCGTCTTCGATCGCGTACAGCTTCTGACGATCAACCTTGGCGGCAAATGCCTGACGGCGCTTGGAGATCTTAGCCATTTACACGCCCTCCACAGTGATGCCCATCGAGCGTGCGCTACCAGCGATGGTGCGAACGGCTGCGTCCAGATCAGCTGCCGTAAGGTCCGGCATCTTGGTCTTCGCGATTTCTTCAGCTTGAGCACGCGTGATCGAACCGACCTTGTCGGTGTGCGGCTTGCTCGAGCCCTTGTCCACCTTCGCCGCCTTCTTGATCAGGACGGTCGCCGGCGGCGTCTTCATCACGAACGTGAAGCTCTTGTCAGCGAATGCCGTGATAACCACCGGCACCGGCAGACCCGGCTCCATGCCTTGAGTCTGCGCGTTGAACGCCTTGCAGAACTCCATGATGTTCAGGCCGCGCTGGCCCAGTGCCGGACCGACCGGCGGCGACGGGTTGGCTTTACCTGCAGGGATCTGCAGCTTGATAAAGCCGATAATCTTCTTTGCCATTTATGAACCTCATTGGAACGCCAGAGAAGGCGTTCGGTGAGTAATAACGCGCTTTCGCCGCTGGCTACTGACGCTCCTCAACGGTCATGACGCGGACCGTAAGCGCGAAGGTGGGCAGCCGAGGCTGCCCACCGAATCGGGATCAAACTTTTTCGACCTGGCCGAACTCGAGTTCGACCGGGGTGGATCGGCCAAAAATGGTGACCGATACACGCACGCGCGATTTTTCGTAGTTGACTTCTTCGACGGTGCCGTTGAAGTCCGTGAACGGGCCTTCCTTGACACGCACCATCTCGCCGACTTCGAACAGGGTCTTCGGGCGCGGCTTCTCGACGCCTTCCTGCATCTGCGACATGATCTTCTCGACTTCCTTCGGGGAAATCGGGGTCGGGCGGTTGCGCGCACCGCCGACGAAACCGGTAACCTTCGCGGTGTTCTTCACGAGGTGCCACGTTTCGTCCGTCATTTCCATCTCGACCAGCACGTAGCCGGGGAAGAAACGACGCTCAGTCACTGCCTTGTGGCCGCCTTTGACTTCGACCACTTCTTCGGTCGGGACCAGGATCTGACCGAATTTGTCCTGCATGCCAGCACGTTCGATGCGCTCCTGAAGCGCACGCTGCACGCTCTTCTCCATACCGGAGTAGGCGTGCACGACGTACCAACGCTTTCCGCTCGGGGATGCCGGAGTATCGCTCATATCATTTCCAACCCAGAATCGCCGAGAAAATCACCCATTCGATCGATTTGTCACTCAACCAGAGGAAAATCGCCATCACGAGCACGAAACCGAACACGACGAGTGTGGTTTGCGTTGCTTCCTTGCGGGTGGGCCAAACGACCTTCCGGACTTCCTTGTACGAATCCTTGGCAAAGGCGATGAGACTCTTGCCAGGTGCGGACATCAGCCCGACGGCAACGCCGGCGATGATACCTACCGCCAACGCAGCACCGCGGACATACCACTGCTGATTGGCCAGCCAGAAGAAGCCCACGAATCCGGCCAAGACCAACAATACGCCCAGGGCCAGCATCAGCTTATCGCCGGAGGTATTTACAGTTTCGACGGATGGATTCGCCATAACACCTTAAAACAAATGCCACGTAGGACACGTGGCTATTTTTTTGGCAGGGGCAGAGGGAATCGAACCCCCAACCTTCGGTTTTGGAGACCGACGCTCTGCCAGTTGAGCTATACCCCTAAACCATGCTGGGGCTGGCTGTTGCCAGCCCCAAAACTGTCGATCAACGAATAACTGGCTTACTCGATGATCTTGGCGACGACGCCGGCGCCGACCGTACGGCCGCCTTCGCGGATTGCGAAGCGCAGACCTTCTTCCATCGCGATCGGAGCAATCAGCTTCACCGTGATCGACACGTTGTCGCCCGGCATCACCATTTCCTTGTCCTTCGGCAGCTCGATCGAGCCCGTCACGTCCGTCGTACGGAAGTAGAACTGCGGACGGTAGTTGTTGAAGAACGGCGTGTGACGGCCGCCTTCGTCCTTGCTCAGCACGTACACTTCAGCCGTGAAGTGCGTGTGCGGCGTGATCGAACCCGGCTTCGCCAGAACCTGGCCACGCTCCACGTCTTCACGCTTCGTGCCGCGCAGCAGGATACCAACGTTGTCGCCTGCTTGACCTTGGTCCAGCAGCTTGCGGAACATTTCAACGCCCGTGCAGGTCGTCTTCACCGTCGGCTTGATACCGACGATTTCGATTTCTTCGCCGACCTTCACGATGCCGCGCTCAACGCGACCCGTCACAACCGTACCACGGCCCGAGATCGAGAACACGTCTTCAACCGGCATCAGGAACGCGCCGTCAACCGCACGCTCCGGCGTCGGGATGTACGTGTCCAGCGCGTCGGCCAGGCTCATGATCGCCACTTCGCCCAGCTCGCCCGTGTCGCCTTCCAGCGCCAGCTTGGCCGAACCCTTCACGATCGGCGTGTCGTCGCCCGGGAAGTCGTACTTCGACAGGAGTTCGCGAACTTCCATCTCGACCAGCTCGAGCAGTTCAGCGTCGTCCACCATGTCGCACTTGTTCAGGAACACGATGATGTACGGAACGCCAACCTGACGTGCCAGCAGGATGTGCTCGCGCGTCTGCGGCATCGGGCCGTCAGCTGCCGAGCAAACCAGGATCGCGCCGTCCATCTGCGCTGCGCCCGTGATCATGTTCTTCACATAGTCAGCGTGGCCCGGGCAGTCGACGTGTGCGTAGTGGCGGTTAGCCGTTTCGTACTCGACGTGTGCCGTGTTGATCGTGATGCCGCGCGCCTTTTCTTCCGGTGCCGCGTCGATCTGGTCGTATGCCTTCGCTTCGCCGCCGAACTTCTTCGTCAGAACCGTCGTGATCGCTGCCGTCAGCGTCGTCTTGCCGTGGTCAACGTGACCAATCGTACCAACGTTCACGTGCGGCTTGGTCCGCTCAAATTTACCCTTGGCCATTTTCGACTCCCAGAAGGAATTTCACAGGTTGCGCCGCGCGCAAACAAGACACTGACTTTTTACTGCTGGTGCCCATGGGCAGGATCGAACTGCCGACCTCTCCCTTACCAAGGGAGTGCTCTACCACTGAGCCACATGGGCGCTTTACGCTTCAACTTCGCGGTCTGGAGCGGGTGAAGGGAATCGAACCCTCGTCGTAAGCTTGGAAGGCTTCTGCTCTACCATTGAGCTACACCCGCACGGGCCACAAACGATTCCTTACCGCTCACTGCGCTGATAATCTTGGTGGAGGAGGTTGGATTCGAACCAACGTAGGCGTAAGCCAACAGATTTACAGTCTGCCCCCTTTAGCCACTCGGGCACCCCTCCGTAGAGAACTGACGATTATGGGGGTGCATCGCACTTCTGTCAAGCGGATCCGGAAGATTATTTTCATTCTCTTCCCGACACCTGCTTGACCACCGATCTCCCGCCCTTGCCCGGCTAAGGCAAACATGGGTGCTGCTGATCAGTGCCACATCTTCGTCAGACTCCGCCCTCAACGTCGATCTGCATCTACGCTGAAAACGAAAGACCGCCATCATACGACCTCTTGTGCACTCTGCCAAGCGGGTAAACGAAAAATTTCCGCAAATTTCGTGCCGAGTGGACTGATTGATCAACCCCCAATATTTTGGGTGATGTCGCTTCCAATCTCACCGGCTGTCTGACCGGACCTGCGGGGATAGACGTGACGAGGCTTTCGGGCGTTTTCCAACTGCGTCGGATTCTGCGGCCACGGGTGACGACGGGACGCGATTGGCGCGACACCGACCTTCGCCGACTTCGGCGACAGCCGCGATACCATCGCGGGCCAACCGCCCGCCTCCGGTTCTGATCCTCTTGCGCTGCTTGCCCTCGTGATGTCCTTCATAGCTTTGACCGCGCGTGCCGCCGGTCCGTCGGACGCCTGGTGGCGCTTGAGCACGATCACCAGTATCCGCCAGCAGGCGCTGGCCGACAGCCGCGCCCCAGGACGCAGCGCGGGATCTTCATTGCTCGCCGCGTATGACCGACCGAAACCTGCGCTCGATGCCGGGTGCCTCGGTTCGGCACACGTCGGTTTCGTGGGCGCCCCGCCGCTGAGCCAAGACGCGATCGCCTATTCGTGGCTGCTCAACGATGCATCCACGTACCTCGTCGGCGCTGGCGATAGTGCGCTCGAAGGTGAGCCCGGCGTACATCGACGCATTGCCGCCACTACTCGGCGATGATATGCGGCCCCGCGTGGGCCAGCCCCGCAGGCTTGTCGATGCGATTCCGCGGACATTCTGCAATGTGCCGCTCACTGCCTTTCGCCAACATGCAAGCCGACCAACGTCAGCATCTGGTCGGCCTACCTCATCGACTCAACGGAATACGCGCGACATCCCACATGCCCGTACGATGGCCGCCTCGTGCAGCTGAACGCTAGTACCTGCGTAGGATTCGACGCCGGCGCGTTTCTCCGCTCCGCATCCATCCGACGACGACGACGGAAAGCCGGCGTGCGACATCCAGCCTTCGGCATCGACCGCTCGCTGCCCGGCGTTGGTCGCGCTACTGCCAAATCGACGCAGGTACACGACCCGCCGGTTTCGACAGGGCGATGGCTCCGCACCCCGGGATCAGAATACCGCACGCAAGGAGCGATCGACCGGCATCGACGGCAGCGGCAAGCACTTCGCGTTAATGGGTGAAGGCTGCTTTGGCGGCTGGGCCTATTCACTCATCGAAGAAATCTATGCGTTGCGAGACAGGCAGTCCGTGCTCGTCAGAAGGAACAGCGGGGATTTCGGATGTTATCGGGTCGACGAACTCGCGGACATAGGTTCGAGCTAGCAGCGCCCCTGTCCATCCGGAGGGTTACACGCGTCCGTTCCCTCGCTCCAGCCGACATGAGTGAAGATGCAGCGAATTGAGTCCCAAACAACCCTGGATGGCTACACAATGCGATTCACAGCACGATTCGACTTCGTACGCTCGATGGGCATCAACCAGTCAGCGCGCTCAGCGAGAACGCGCCAAACGTCCGATAGAGGCGACCCGTTGCCCTGTATGCTGACGGCTCGTGTGGTGACGGAGGCCGTGAAATATGCCGGATAGGTACGAAATTGCAATAGTGACTTTGAGCCGAGGATGAGCTCGATACGCCGACGAACGAGGCCGATAATCGACAATCGAGGAGCTGGCGTGCCTCACTGGGCTGCAGCCCGGCGACACTCAAATCTGCCCCGAGCGGTAGTCAGATACGCGAGATGGAGTTGCTACTCGATCTGGTCGCCATCGTCGCGAGCAGCGAGAGGATGGATGTTTGAATGTCGGTTTCTGCCAACGCCAGCTACCTGTGCGGGACCAGTTCGTTCGGTTTGATCTGTAGCGCAGCGCCGCGAGCTCTCCGGAACAGCAGGTAGCTGAATCGACGCATTCGGCGCCCGGATATGTGACCTTACCCCGCCGAATACACCATTCGTAAGTTAGTGGGCTCGCCGTTTTTAGGTTGATGCAGTTGCCGGAATTGGTCCGGCGCCAGTTGCCCCAAGGCACTATGCGGGCGCACCGAGTTGTAGT